>NZ_JARAVK010000409.1:0-5161 GCF_033792765.1 Streptomyces sp. PA03-6a
CAGATCGACGGGCGCGATGGTGTACGTATGGGATAAACACCCTAAGCCTGGCAGCCATGAAAGTTACTTACCGGCATAGAGCATCTCTAAATGCCCACTTAGAGGCCGTTTCGGCCGAGGCTTCGGCCAATGATTCCCGCCCTCGCGGCGCCACGCCAGAAGCGGCTGGCCTCCTGGGAGTGGCGATCGGTCCAACTTATGATCCAACTTCCCGGCATTGGAGCCTCTCGGAGCTATGCAGATTGCGGCGTGAAAGGCCGAAGTTCGTCCGTTCCGGGCTGCACGACGCCGTAGCCGCTCTCGGGGACCTCGTTCCAGGCGCCGGACAGGTCGCCGAGAGGTCCGGACACGACCAGGCGGGTTTCTTCGGACAGCTCCTGAAGGAACGGCACGTCCGGGTGCAGTGCCCGTAGCGCGTCCACCCGGCTGCTGAAGAACAGCGAGCGCGAGGCTCCCTCGCTGGAGTAGCGGAAGGCCCAGAGCTGTTGCCCGTCGGTCACGGCGATCGTCATCTGCAGCGGAAACGCCACGCCATGCTCGTGCCCGGTGAGTTCCACGAGTCCCGCCATCTGCGCCACGGCGCCTGGCGGGTCGTGTTCCAGGCCGAAGGTGAGGGCCAGGTAGAACATCGTCTCCGAGTCCGTAGAACCCTCGATGCTGGGGAAGAGTTCCGGGTCGACGGCCAGGGTGAGGTCTCGCCGAAGCCTGTGGAAGTCGGTGATTGCTCCGTTGTGCATCCACATCCAGCGGCCGTGGCGGAATGGGTGGCAATTGGTCTGTTGCACTGCGGTACCGGTCGAGGCCCGGACGTGAGCGAAGATCAGGGAGGAACGGACGTGGCCAGCGATCTCTCGCACGTTGCGATTGCTCCATGCCGGGCCTGTGTCCCGGAAGACCGCCGGCGTGTCGATGTCCGGCGTGTACCAGCCGACGCCGAACCCGTCGCCGTTGGTGGTCTCGACACCCAACCGAGAGTGCAGGCTCTGATCAATCAGCGAGTGCGCCGGCCTGTACAGGATGGTGTCGAGCAGTTCGGGTGTTCCCGAGTAGGCGAGCCAGCGGCACATTGGTTACCGCCTCCTTGTCCTTCCGAAAGGCGCCGAGATCTCCAGTTCGATGGCTCTGTGCACCGACTGTGCCCATCCATGCGGGCGTCTGCGTCGACCGGACCGAGATGCGCAAGGGCCCACTGAGGTCCGCCTCGGCGCGTTTAGGATCAGGATAGAGAGGAATCGCACAGATTGGGACTAAATGGGACATCTGTGCCGCATGTTCCCGAGTGCTAGCGGATGGCCCCCGCGCGTCCAAGGGCGCATCGAGTGAGAAGGTCGCCGATCATGACAGCAGAAGCCCCCGAACGCACCCTGGGTGCAATGGCACACGGCGAGTTGCCAGTCTTCGAGCAGATCGTACGCATGAAATTCGAGACGCTGCCGAACTCGGGCCTCGACGAACGCACGTACCACCTTGTCCGACTGGCTGCGCTCATAGCGATGGACGCCGCCCCCGCTTCGTACCTGGCGAACCTCAGTGTGGCGAAGGAAGCCGGACTGACCGTCGAGGACGCCAAGGCCGTATGCGTGGCAATCGCACCGATCGTCGGCAGCGCGCGAGTGGTGGACGCGGCAGGCAGCGTGCTGCGCGCACTCGGCTTCGCCGACCTCGTGAGTGAGATGGAGATCTGACACCGGCGCTAGCCAAAGGCAGGACGGTGCATCAGAGGCCTCGGGCGCGCTGCTCGGGGCCTCACCCTCGGCACTGTAAAGCCGAGCCCCGCGACGCCCCACAATGCCTGGTCAGCGATCGGTGCTGACGTAAATCAGCACTGATGCGCAAGAGGAGAAGCGACATGACCGGTCACTTGAACCTGGCCTACGACTATCCACTGCTGGGCGCATTCTGGACCATGCTGTGGATCTTCCTGTGGGTCATCTGGATCTTCCTGCTCGTCCGGATCTTGTGGACATCTTGCGTGACGACTCCCTGAACGGGTGGGCCAAGGCAGGGTGGTCCATCTTCGTGCTCGTCCTGCCCTTCCTCGGCGTCTTCGTGTACCTCATCGCCCGCGGGAGGAACATGGGACTACGCGAAGCGGAGCAGGCCAAGGCCAAGCAGCAAGCCTTCGACAGCTACATCCGCGAGACCGCCGGCACCGCCAAGCCGAGCGCGACCGACGAACTTGCGAGGCTCTCGGAGATCAAGGCCAAGGGCGACCTCACAGACGAGGAATTCCAACGCGCCAAGGAGAAGATCCTGCACTGACCGACACAGGCCAACACAGGAGCGAACTCCACAGCTCAAGGGCGGTCCTATCGGTACAGCCGTTTTTAGCAACGGATGTACCGAGAGCGGGGATATGCCTGCTTTATGGTGACCTGAGGGGTCGCGCGCACAAGCCGTGACGCACACCGGAAGTTCTGGAGGTGCAAGCGGTGAGGCGATGGCGGGCTCTGATCATCCTCGGTACTGCCCAGTTCCTGATGGTGCTCGACACCTCGGTCATGAACGTCTCGATCAGCCAGTTGGTCGAGGACTTCTACACAGAGGTCACTGCGATTCAGGCCGTCATCACCCTATACACCCTGGTCATGGCAGCCCTCATGATCACGGGTGGGAAACTCGGAGACATGCTCGGACGCCGCAAGGTGTTCGGCATCGGACTGATCGTGTACGCCACGGGCTCCGCCCTCACCGCTGTGGCCCCGGCCCTATGGGTGCTCGCCGTCGGCTGGTCCGTGATCGAAGGACTCGGCGCGGCGCTGGTCCTCCCGGCGCTTGCCGCGCTCGTGGCCGGGACCTACCAGGGCCGGGACCGGGCCGTCGCCTACGGGGTCGTCGGCGGCCTGGCCGGAGCCGGCATCGCGGTCGGACCCTTGGTCGGTGGCTGGGTAACTACCTACCTCACCTGGCGTCTCGTCTTCGCCGCCGAGGTCCTGGTGGTTGCGGCCATCCTCTTGGGCATGCGCTGGATCGAGGACCAGCCCCACCGCGGCTCCCGACCGCACCTCGACAAGGTCGGGGCCGTGCTGTCCAGCGTCGGCCTGGCCCTCGTGGTGCTGGGCGTCTTGCAGAGCAGCACCTGGGGCTGGCTGCGCCCCCGCAACTCCCCCGTGACCGTCTTCGGCTTCTCCCTCACCGTCTTCGTCATCGCTGCCGGGGCCGTCGTGCTGTGGTTGTTCCGGTTGTGGGAGCGAGGGCAGGAGGCGCGTAGGCATGAGCCCCTCGTACGGTTCTCGCTGTTCGGCGTGCCCGCTCTACGGGCCGGCCTTGCCGCGTTGCTCAGTCAGAACCTCATCCTGCTGGGCCTGTTCTTCGTCATCCCTCTCTACCTCCAGATCGTGCAGGGCCTCAGCGCCTTCGAGACCGGGCTGCGGCTGCTACCGGTGTCGATCAGCATGCTCGTGGTCTCCATGAGTGGCCCCCTGATCGGCCGGATCGCCTCCCCCCGCACGGTGGTCCGTATGGCTCTGCTGATTCTCATCGCGGCGATTCTCTGGCTGCTGGCCACCATCACTCCATCCCTCAACGATCTTTCCTTCGCTTGGGCGATGGCCTTGCTCGGCACGGGTATGGGCCTGCTCGCCTCCCAGCTCGGCAACGTCGTCCAATCGAGCGTCGGCGAGTCGGAACGCAGCGAGGTAGGCGGTCTCCAGTACACCGCTCAAAACCTGGGATCCTCCCTGGGAACCGCCCTCATCGGCTCGCTGCTCATCGGGGCACTGGTGCACGTGTTCACTACACGGATCGAAGACAACCTGGAGATCTCCAACGCGGCACGTCAACAGGTCGGCATCACCATCGAGGCGGGCGTCAGCTTCGTCAGCACCGACCAGGTACGAGCCGCGGCAGAGCGCACAGGTCTGGCCAAGCCTGAGACCGACGCCCTCGTGGCCGAGTACGCCGAGGCACAGCTCGGCAGCCTCAAAGCCGCCGTCCTCGCCACCGCCGGCATCGCGCTCGCCAGCTTCCCGTCCACCCGGCACCTGCCGGCAGACCGGCTCCGCAAGACCTCGGCTGCCTGAGGGCTTCCTGCCATGACGGGTCACAACAGGACCCCCGGCCGACCCGGGGAACGCTGGCGCAGTCTTTTGAACCGGATGCGCATGGACCGTAGCCGCTGGACGGCCGCCCAGCGGCTACGAACAGGCGTGGCGGGCACGCTGTGGAGTCAGCTCACCGCGATCGACTTCTTTGGCCATTCGTTCCAACTGGCCGCCTGGCATTCCTGTGCTTCTTCCCTTTTCTCATCGTCATCACTGCGGCTGTAGGCCGCGACGCCGCCGCTGTGGTCGCCGGCTGGCTGGGGCTGGACCGACCAGCCGCGCAAGCCGTGGCGTCCCTGTTTACGTCCGGTCGGGGGCAAGACACCCTCACGGTGCCGAGCGCCTTCCTGCTGGTCCTCGGAGCTGTGGCTGTCGCCGGCGTCCTACAAGGCTGGTACCAGAAGGTTTTCGACGTCCCGGCCCGAGGCTGGCGGGACATGCGTACGCAGCCGTACTGGCTCGCGGCACTGCTCACATACGGTGCAGCGCAGGCGGCCGTGGGTAGAACACTCGGCGGGCCGGTGCTGCAGAGCCTGGTCGGCTTCGCCTTCGCGACGTTGTTCTGGTGGTGGAGCATGCACACACTGCTGGCAGGAGCCGTGCGATGGCCCGCCCTCTTCCCGGCAGCCCTGGTCACCGGTGCCTGCTGGACGGGCCTGGGAGTCTTCTCCTCCCACTACTTCTCCTCGGCGATCGTGGCCAACCAGCAGAAGTACGGCCCCATCGGCATCGTCATGATCATCTTGTCCTGGCTGGTGGCGGTGGGCGTGGTCATCCACCTGGGAGCGGTGGTCGGCCGCCTATGTCTCGACCGCCGTGCACGAGCATGAACGGCGCTGAGCCGACCCAGCCAGCGGCCCGCCGTTGGCTCGCCACAGGCAGCCTGGTGCACCGTACATGCGTCCTGCTCGGCCAGTCGCCAGCTGTCGTATCTATCGCGGCTGGCGGGTTCACGTGACGCGGGCTATGCGGAGGGCAATGTCGTCGGTTCCGCACGCAAGCGCGCGTCCAGTCGAGGTCACTGAGGTTTTCTCAACGAAGATCATTTCCAGATTCCGTTGAGGACGAGTGCGGCGCGGGCGATGTCGCCGATCCGGCTGGGGCTGAGGGAGACGTGC
>NZ_JARAVK010000040.1:0-48438 GCF_033792765.1 Streptomyces sp. PA03-6a
CGGCTCCTTCGCCAACAACTGGATCGCCGAGTACAACGCCGGCCTGCCCCGGTACAACGAGTACAAGAAGGCCGACGAGAACCACCTGCTGGAGACCACCGGCAAGAAGCTCCGCAAGCTCATGAGCTGGGTGGACGAGGAGGCGTAAGTCCTCCGCACCGCGGTCGGAACGGTCCCGGGGGCGCCGCGCCCCCGGGACCGGCGGCTTTGGCCACCCCGTACACCCTCGTGCGGGTGATCCTTCCACGTTGGCGCAGGATGCCGGGCCCGCCGCCGATACACTCCATTAACAAGCGCGTCAGGCTCACAGCGTCGTGCGTCTTCCACGCGGCATGCCATCCCTCTCCACCGCCTTCGGCCGTCGGGACGCGGCCGTAGACCAGGGACTAGTGAGGACTCACGTGAGCAACCCCGTCGTACTCATCGCTGAAGAGCTGTCGCCCGCCACCGTTGACGCCCTCGGGCCGGACTTCGAGATCCGGCACTGCAACGGCGCCGACCGGGGAGAACTCCTGAGCGCGATCGCCGACGCCGACGCCATCCTGATCCGCAGCGCCACCAAGGTGGACGCCGAGGCCATCGCCGCAGCCTCCAAGCTCAAGGTCGTGGCCCGCGCGGGCGTCGGCCTGGACAACGTGGACGTCTCCGCGGCCACCAAGGCCGGCGTGATGGTCGTCAACGCCCCGACCTCCAACATCGTCACCGCCGCCGAACTGGCCTGCGGCCTGCTGATCGCCGTGGCCCGCAACATCGCCCCGGCGAACGCGGCCCTGAAGCAGGGCGAGTGGAAGCGCAACAAGTACACCGGCGTCGAGCTCGCGGAGAAGACCCTCGGCGTGGTCGGCCTCGGCCGCATCGGCGCCCTGGTGGCCCAGCGCATGTCCGCCTTCGGGATGAAGATCGTCGCGTACGACCCCTACATCCAGCCCGCGCGCGCCGCCCAGATGGGCGTGAAGATCCTCAGCCTCGACGAGCTGCTGCAGGTCTCCGACTTCATCACCGTGCACCTGCCCAAGACCCCGGAGACCGTGGGCCTGATCGGCGAGGAGGCGCTGCGCAAGGTCAAGCCGCACGTCCGCATCGTCAACGCCGCCCGCGGCGGCATCGTGGACGAGGAGGCGCTGTCCGCCGCGCTCAAGGAGGGCCGGGTCGGCGGCGCCGGCCTGGACGTGTACGCCAAGGAGCCGTGCACGGACTCGCCGCTCTTCCAGTTCGACAACGTCGTGGCCACCCCGCACCTGGGCGCCTCCACCGACGAGGCCCAGGAGAAGGCCGGCATCTCCGTCGCCCGCTCCGTGCGCCTGGCGCTCGCCGGTGAGCTGGTGCCGGACGCGGTCAACGTCCAGGGCGGTGTCATCGCCGAGGACGTCCGCCCGGGCCTGCCGCTCGCCGAGAAGCTCGGCCGGATCTTCACCGCCCTCGCGGGCGAGGTCGCGGTCCGCCTCGACGTCGAGGTGCGCGGCGAGATCACCCAGCACGACGTGAAGGTGCTGGAGCTCTCCGCCCTCAAGGGCGTCTTCGAGGACGTGGTCGACGAGACCGTCAGCTACGTCAACGCCCCGCTCTTCGCGCAGGAGCGCGGGGTCGAGGTCCGCCTCACCACCAGCAGCGAGTCGCCCGACCACCGCAACCTGGTCACCGTGCGGGGCACCCTCTCCGACGGCACCGAGGTGGCCGTCTCCGGCACGCTGGCGGGCCCCAAGCACATCCAGAAGATCGTCGCCGTCGGCGACGACGACGTGGACCTGGTCTTCGCCGACCACATGGGCTTCCTGCGCTACACCGACCGTCCCGGCGTCGTCGGCACCATCGGCCGCATCCTGGGCGACGCCGGCGTCAACATCGCGGGCATGCAGGTCGCCCGTGACCAGGCCGGCGGCGAGGCGCTGGTCGCGCTGACCGTCGACACCGCCATCCCGGCGCCGGTGCTGGCCGAGATCGCCGAGGAGATCGGCGCGAGCTCGGCCCGCGCGGTCAATCTCGAGGACTGACGGCCGGTTCGCTCCGCTGGGGGCGGCCGACCCGGGCGATCCGGGACGGCCGCCCCTTTGCCGTCAGCGCCGCCATCGCGGGGGAGCCGGGCCGGAAGCGCAGCGCCACCGCCGCCAGGAAGACCAGGCCCAGCACGGGGTACGGGGAGGCGAAGGGCTGCAGCCACCACGCCAGGTGCAGATCGAGGTCACCGGCCTTCGGCACGATCCACAGCGTGCGCGCCAGGAAGGCCACCGCGGCCACCCGCAGCGCCCAGCGCGGCGCTTCGGCGGCGAGCAGGATCAGCATCGGCACGCACCACACCCAGTGGTGCGACCAGCTGATCGGGGTGATGAGCAGCGCCGTCACCGCGCAGCACACCACGCCCCAGGGTTCCCGGCCCAGCCGGCCCATCCGCACCGAGACCGCGAGCCCCGCGCAGGCCACCACGAGCGCGGCGACCGCCCACACGGCGCCCGGGTGGGCGGTGTGCAGCATCCGGGCGACGAGGCCCTGCAGGGACTGGTTGTCGACGATCCAGACCTTGCCGATCCGGCTGGTGTCGAACAGGCAGCGGGTCCAGTAGTCGACGCTCGCGCCGGGCAGCGCGAGCGCACCCAGCAGCGTGGTGCCGGCGAAGGCGGCGGCGGCGACCGCGGCCTCCTTGCGCCGGCCGGTCAGCAGCAGGTAGACGGCGAAGATCGCCGGGGTGAGCTTGATGCCGGCCGCCACACCGATCGCGATGCCCTTGCCGCGTGCGCCGTCCGGCCTGCTCAGGTCCCAGAGCACCAGCACCGTGAGCAGCAGGTTGATCTGGCCGTACAGCATCGTCTGGAAGACCGGCTCGAGCCACAGCCCGAGGGCCATCGCCAGGAGCACCACCACCCAGCGCGAGCCGCGGGCGCGCGGCCACCCCGTCGCCCGGCAGGACAGGTGCGCGAGCAGCCCGAGCAGCAGCAGGTTGCCGCCCATGAAGGCCAGCTTCAGCAGCGGTACGGGCAGCCACGTCGTCGGTACGAACAGCAGCGCGGCGAAGGGCGGATAGGTCGCGGGCAGCTTCCACTCGGTGACGGTGAAGCCGTACAGGTCGGTGCCGTCGACGGCGGCCGCGCCCTCGGCACGGTAGACCTGCATGTCGGCCATGGGCACGGGCATCGACAGGCACAGCGCGGTGAAGGCGGCCAGCGACACGACCAGCAGCAGCCCGGCCAGGAGCAGTCTGCGGTCGGGGCGCGGTCTGCCGGGGACGGCCGGCGGCGTCCTCCACAGCGCTGGGCGTTCGCGTCCGTGGGCCTCCGTGGAATGAGTCACCGGCTCCCGATCCCCTTGTTTCGCTCCGCGGTGTCCGCGCGGGACGCGCGGGTCACCCGCGTCCTGCGCGTGTTGATCAAGCCCCCCAACGGCCTCGCGCCACGTTACTTGTGCCCCCTCGGGTCGGCAACAGTCCCATCAGTCCCCGAGCCCGGCCGTCTTGAGGGCTATGTGGAGCAGCAGCCGGTCCTCCCCGTCGTCGAGGTCGAGGCCGGTCAGCCGCTCGACGCGGGACAGCCGGTAGTAGAGCGTCTGGCGGTGTATCCGCAGTTCCGCGGCGGCGCGCCCGGCCTGCCCCGCACGGTCGAGGTACACCTCGGCGGTACGTGCGAGGTCGGCGTGCGAGGGCTCCAGCAGCGGGCGCACCGCCGGGTCCACCGCTCCGGTGGGCAGTGCGGCCAGCATCCGGTAGGGGCCGATCGCGTCCCACTCCGCCGTGCGCCCGAGCCGGGGCTGGGCGCGGGCGGCGCGGGCCGCGGAGACGGCCTCGTGCCATGCCTCGGGCAGCTCGGCCAGTCCCTGGCGCGGGGCGCTGATCCCGGCCCGCGCGCCCGGCTCCGCCGCCTGGCCGTTGCCCTCCATCAGCCGCGCGGCCGCCGTGAGCGCGGGCCCCGACATCGTCGACGTGCGCAGCCGCACCAGGGCGGCGAGCGCCGCGACCGAGGGCTCCCGGTGCGTCGCGCCCGTGGTCTCCCGCGGCGGCACCACGCACAGCGCGGCGGCGCCCGGCACACCGCGCGGTCCCGGGGCGTCGCCGTCCTCACCGCCCGGCCAGGGCAGGACGCACACCACCGCGTGGGCCGCGTCCGCGTCCGGGCCGAGCGCGGCCCGCAACGCCTCACGGGCGGCCGTGCGGCCGGGCCCGGGGGCGGAGCCGAGGAGATCGCCCAGCGCCCGGCCGGCGTCGGCGCCCGCGCGGGACTCGGCGGCCAGCAGCGCGCCGATGCGGGCGGCGACCGCCATGGCGGCGGCCAGTTGGGCGTCGGTGTGCCCGCTGGTGTCCAGCAGCCACACGTAGCCGTGGACGACGCCGCCGTGCCGCACCGGCAGGCACAGCCGGGGCCGGAACACCCCGGCGTCGGGGGCGGCGGGGATGCGGACCGGGGCCGTGGCGCGGGCGATGCCGAAACGCTCGAACCAGGAGCGGACCTCGGCGGTGGAGCGGCGGGTGAGGATCGACCGGGTCCGCACCGGGTCCATGGCACTGTCGTCGTCGCTGTCGTGCGCGCCGAAGGCGATCAGCCGGAAGTCGCGGTCCTCCAGGGTCGCGGGGGCGCCGAGCAGCGCCGAGACCTCGTCGACCAGCTCCTGGTAGTCACCGCGCACGCCGCCATTCTCCCTCATACATCTGTATGAGGGATGCCGATCGGATGCGTGACAGCTGTCGATGGTGGGCGGGGTAGGTGGATCCTAGATTTCACGGCGACGCTGCCTGCCCCCTGGGCAGCCCTTCCTCCAGGAGGAGACCGTGCTGGGTCCCGTGCTGCTCGCCGCCTCGCGCAGCGACCGTATGCGCCGCGTCGTCGCGGGCGCGCCGATCACCCGCCCCGTGGTGAACCGCTTCATCGCGGGTGACGAGCTGGCGCCCGCGATGGAGACCGTGCGGTCGCTGACCGCCTCCGGCCTGGAGGTCACGCTCGACCACCTGGGTGAGGACGTCACCGACAAGGCGACCGCGCTCGCGACCCGCGACGCCTACCTGCGGCTGCTGGAGGCCCTGAAGGCCGAGGGCCTGGGCACCCGCGCCGAGGTCTCCGTCAAGCTGTCGGCCTTCGGGCAGGCCCTGCCGGCCGGCGGCCACGACATCGCGCTGGAGAACGTCCGCCCCGTCGCCGACCTGGCGAGCGAGATCGGCACCACCGTCACGCTCGACATGGAGGACCACACGACGGTCGACTCCACCCTCGCGATCCTCGCCGACCTGCGCCTGCGCCACCCCGGCACCGGCGCCGTCCTGCAGTCGTACCTCTTCCGCACCGAGCAGGACGCCCGCGACCTCGCCGTCGCCGGCTCCCGCGTGCGCCTGGTCAAGGGCGCCTACAAGGAGCCCGCCACCGTCGCCCACCAGGACAAGGCCGAGGTCGACCGCGCCTACGTGCGCTGCCTGAAGATCCTGATGGCGGGCGAGGGCTACCCGATGATCGGCTCCCACGACCCGCGGCTGATCTCCATCGCCCAGGAGCTCGCCCACCGGCACGGCCGCAAGCAGGGCTCGTACGAGTTCCAGATGCTGTACGGCATCCGCACCGCCGAGCAGCGGCGCCTGGCCGAAGAGGGCGAGCGCATGCGCATCTACGTCCCGTACGGCGCAGACTGGTACGGGTACTTCATGCGGCGCCTCGCGGAGCGGCCGGCGAACCTGGCCTTCTTCCTGCGGTCCTTCCTCCCCACCCGCTGAGCCCACGACCCCACAAGGACACAAGGAGATGTCTTCCATGGACGCTGTGACCCAGGTCCCCGCCCCGGTGAACGAGCCGGTGCACTCCTACGCCCCGGGGAGCCCGGAGCGGGCCCGGCTGGAGGCGAAGCTGAAGGAGCTGGCCGGGAACCCGGTGGAGCTGCCGATGACCATCGGCGGCGTGCGGCGGATGGGCGGCGGCGAGCGCTTCGACGTCGTGCAGCCGCATAACCACGGCGCCCGCCTCGGCACCTACGCCAACGCCACGCAGGACGACGCCCGCGAGGCGATCGACGCCGCGCTGACCGCCGCCCCGGCCTGGCGCGCCATGTCCTTCGACGACCGCGCCGCCATCATCCTGCGCGCCGCCGACCTGCTGGCCGGCCCCTGGCGCGAGACGATCGCCGCCTCCACGATGCTCGGCCAGTCCAAGACCGCCCAGCAGGCCGAGATCGACAGCCCCTGCGAGCTGGTCGACTTCTGGCGCTTCAACGTGCACTTCGCCCGCCAGATCCTGGCCGAGCAGCCGATCGCCAACTCCCCGGGTGTGTGGAACCGCCTCGACCACCGCCCGCTCGAGGGCTTCGTCTACGCGATCACGCCCTTCAACTTCACCGCGATCGCCGGCAACCTGCCGACCGCCCCGGCCCTCATGGGCAACGTCGTGGTGTGGAAGCCCTCCCCGACGCAGACGCACGCCGCCGTGCTGCTGATGGAGCTGCTGGAGGAGGCCGGGCTGCCCAAGGGCGT
Source organism: Streptomyces sp. PA03-6a (assembly GCF_033792765.1). Classification (NCBI taxonomy): domain Bacteria; kingdom Bacillati; phylum Actinomycetota; class Actinomycetes; order Kitasatosporales; family Streptomycetaceae; genus Streptomyces; species Streptomyces sp. PA03-6a. The sequence goes on from NZ_JARAVK010000040.1 coordinate 6,431, forward strand.
CATCAACCTGGTCACCGGCGACGGCATCGCCGTCTCCGAGGTCGCCCTGGAGCACCCGGACCTGGCCGGCATCCACTTCACCGGTTCCACCCGGACCTTCCAGCACCTGTGGCGGACGGTCGGCAACAACATCGACAAGTATCGTTCCTACCCGCGGATCGTCGGCGAGACCGGCGGCAAGGACTTCGTCGTCGCCCACCCCTCGGCCGACCCGGCGGTGCTGAAGACCGCGCTGACCCGCGGCTCCTTCGAGTACCAGGGCCAGAAGTGCTCCGCCACCTCCCGCGCCTACATCCCGCGCTCCCTGTGGGAGAACGGCTTCAAGGAGGAGTTCGCGGCCGAGGTCGACGGCCTCACCATGGGTGACGTCACCGACCTGTCGAACTTCATCGGCGCCGTGATCGACGAGCGCGCCTTCGCCAAGAACAAGGCCGCCATCGACCGCGCCAAGGCCGACCCGACCGTCGAGGTCGTCGCCGGCGGCACCTACGACGACAGCGTCGGCTACTTCGTCCGGCCGACCGTCCTGGCCTCCTCCGACCCGGAGAACGAGATCTTCCGCGAGGAGTACTTCGGCCCGGTGCTCGGCGTCCACGTGTACGACGACGCCGACGAGGACGCCTTCGAGGCGATGCTGACCCAGATGGAATCGGTCGCCGCGTACGCGCTGACCGGCTCGGTCGTCGCCCGTGACCGCGCCGCGGTCGCCCACGTCATGGAGCGGCTGCGCTTCGCCGCGGGCAACTTCTACATCAACGACAAGTCCACCGGCGCCGTGGTCGGCCAGCAGCCGTTCGGCGGCGGCCGCGCCTCCGGCACCAACGACAAGGCGGGTGCCGCGCAGAACCTGATGCGCTGGACGTCGACCCGGTCGATCAAGGAGGCCCTGGTGCCCCCGACCGACTACCGCTACCCGCACATGGGCTGACCTCCGAGTCACCCGGACGAGCCCGCAAGGGGCAGGGCCCGGTACCCCCGATTCCGTGGGGTGCCGGGCCTTCGCCGTCTCAGATAGTAGGAAGTCCGAGTAATTGTGGAGACAGATCGGCGGAGCTGTCCTAGCTTTGTAGGAGCCGAACGTCTCGCTCCACCAGCGACCGGCGGACAGCCGCGCACCTGTGGCAGGTCACCCCCTGCAGCGCCGCTCCCCGCCCCGTTCTATGGCGACACAACCCTCTCTTCTTCTCCGGGAGCTGTTCACCATGGACGAGACCGCCCGCAAGAACGCCGCCGAAGCCCTCCAGCGCGCCCTGGACCGCCGTGACAACGGCGGATCGACGGGACACGAGCCGCGTTGACCGGCCACTCCGTTCCCCATCCCCTCCGCCGTCTGCGACGCCTGGCCTACCTGGCCGTCCGCGCGATGGTGAAGTGATCGATCCGTCTGCCGTTCTCGGCGAGCGCCGAGACGACCAGCCGCGCCGTCCCACCGGGCGGCGCGGGCTGTGACTCCACGGTCAGGAACGAGTGGCCGGTGTAGCGGACGCGTGACCACTCCACCGTCTCCGTGACCTTGTGGGCACCTTTCACCCAGTGGTACGTCTCCACGCCGTCCAGGTCCTTGACGTGCCCTTCGTGGCTGTCGGGCACCGGGAAGGCGTACAGGCTCTTCCCGGCGCCGCCCGCCGTGACGTAGACGATGCCGTCCCGCTCGGGGTGCGTGGTCGCCCCGATGGGGACGTCCTTGCCCACGGCGTCGCGGCGCACCGCGTCGGTGCGCTCGTAGACGTGGTTGTGCCCGTTGACCACCAGGTCGACCCGGTGCTTGTCGAAGAGCGGCACCCAGGCCTCGCGCACCCCGCCCTCGGAGGCGTGCGCGCTGGTGGTCGAGTAGGCGCAGTGGTGGAAGAAGACGACGACGAAGTCGACGCCGCGCCGGGCCCGCAGTTCGCCCAGCCGCCGGTCCAGCCAGGCGGTCTGCCGGCCGCCGCTGATCCCGTGGTTGGCCGGGATCTCGTACGACACGTCGTTGGCGTCCAGCGCCACGACGGCCACGTTGCCGTAGCCGAAGGAGTAGACGCCGGGGAGCCGCGCCGGGTCAGGGCCGTTGCCCGGCAGCGACCAGCGGGCCTCCTGGCCGCCGTAGCCGTTGGGGGAGTACCAGGCCTCCATGTCGTGGTTGCCGAGCGCGACCATCCACGGGACGCGTGAGGCGACGCTCTCGGTCTGGGCGAGGAACTGGTCCCACACCCGCGCGTCGTAGGTGTCGCCCTCCGTGCCCCGGCCCGAGTCGTCGGCGTAGCAGATGTCGCCCGCGTGCAGGTGGAACGCGGGGTTCTGAGCCAGGATCAGACTGTCGTTGGCCAGGGCGTGGTAGCTGACACCCTGGTCGCCGAAGGCCGTGAACACGAACGACCTGCGCTGCCCGGGGTCCGGGGCGGTGGCGAAGGAGCCGATCGTGGCGTAGGCGGGCGCCGACGCGGGGTCGAAGCCCTGGTGTCCCACGCCGTAGTAGTACGTGGTGCCGGGGCGCAGCCCGTCGAGCGCCGCGTGCAGGTAGTACTGCTCCACCGCGGGCAGTTCCTTGCCGAGCGCCGCCGTGTGCAGCGGGCGCACCTCGGCCTCGATCCGCTGCCCGAGGTCCCAGGGCCGCAGTCCCACCCGGACGAACGGCCCCCGCACCGGCAGCGGCACCTGCCAGGAGACGCGCATCTGGGTCCCGGGATCGGCGCCGAAGGCCAGGTGCCGGCCGAACGGGGCCACCAGCGCACCGTCCACGTGGACCGCGGCCGGCGGGGCGGGCGCCGTGGGGAAGCGCGCCGGTGCGGCGGCCGGCTCCTTCCCGGCGTACGCGGACGCGCCCAGCACACCGGCCCCGGCGACGATCCCGGCGGCCGCGACACCGCCCCGGATCACTCGTCTGCGGGAGTGCCGCTCCCGCAGCCAGGCGTGCTGCTCCGCCATGCTCAGACGGCCGGCGAGGTCCTCGTCGATGCCCATGCGTGGAGTGTCCATGGACAGGGAATTCCCTTCCGCCACCAACTCAGCACGGTCATACGGGTGAACAGCACCTGGCGCGTACAGGAGGCGTCCGCCATGCGGACATCATGTGTCATTCCATGGACGGCAGAGTAGGGTTCTCGCCATGTCTCGCAGCATCAGTCTCGCAGTGATCCCCGGCGACGGAATCGGACAGGAGGTGGTGGCCGAGGGCCTGAAGGTCCTGTCCGCCGTCCTCCCGCAGGACGTGAAGCTGGAGACCAAGGAGTACAGCCTCGGCGCCAAGCGCTGGCACGAGACCGGCGAGACCCTGCCGGACGCGGAGCTGGAACAGCTCAAGGCCCACGACGCGATCCTGCTCGGCGCCGTCGGCGACCCGTCGGTGCCCTCGGGCGTCCTGGAGCGCGGGCTGCTGCTGAAGCTCCGCTTCGCCTTCGACCACCACGTCAACCTGCGGCCCTCCCGGCTCTTCCCGGGTGTGAAGGGTCCGCTGGCCGGCGAGCCGAGCATCGACTTCGTCGTCGTCCGCGAGGGCACCGAGGGCCCGTACGTCGGCAACGGCGGCTCCCTGCGCACCGGTACGCCGCAGGAGGTGGCCACCGAGGTCAGCCTCAACACGGCGTTCGGCATCGAGCGCGTGGTGCGCGACGCCTACGCCCGCGCCCAGGCGCGCCCCCGCAGGAAGCTGACGCTGGTCCACAAGAACAACGTCCTCGTGCACGCCGGCCACCTGTGGAAGAACATCTTCGACAAGGTCGGCGAGGAGTACCCCGAGGTCACCACCGACTACCTGCACGTGGACGCGGCGACGATCTTCTTCGTCACCCAGCCCGAGCGCTTCGACGTGATCGTCACCGACAACCTCTTCGGTGACATCCTCACCGACCTGGCCGCCGCCGTGACCGGTGGCATCGGCCTCGCCGCCAGCGGCAACATCAACCCGAGCGGCGCGTTCCCGTCGATGTTCGAGCCGGTGCACGGCTCCGCCCCGGACATCGCCGGCCAGGGCAAGGCCGACCCGACCGCCACCGTGCTCTCGGTCGGCATGCTGCTGCGGCACCTCGGTTACACCGGCGAGGCAGAGCGGATCGAGGCCGCCGTCGCCGCGGACCTCGCCGAGCGCTCCGGGACGCGCAGCACCAGCGAGATCGGCGACGCGCTCGCCGCGCGAGTAGCCGGCTGACCGCCGGGTTAGCCTCCACCAGTCGGCCCGGCCGGTCAGTGACCGCTCCACGACTGACCCTGACCTCTCGGGCCGCGCATGTATGTCCCCGGCCCCGCCGCTGCGATAATCAGCGGTGGGGCCGCTGTGCGAGGGGGAACTCGGACGTCCTAGCACCTCGGGACGGCGGGTGCGGTCCGCCCTGACCCTGACGCGAAGGACACGACAGATGACGACGCCCACGATCGAGCTCAAGCCCTCCTCGCGCCCGCTGCCCGACGCGCAGCGCGAGGCGATCCTCGCCAGCCCCGGCTTCGGCCGCCACTTCACCGACCACATGGTGACGATCCGGTGGACCGAGGGCCGTGGCTGGCACGACGCGGAGCTCGTCCCGTACGCGCCGCTCTCCATCGACCCCGCGAACATGACGCTGCACTACGCGCAGACGATCTTCGAAGGCCTCAAGGCCTACCGTCAGCCCGACGGGTCCGTCGCCACCTTCCGTCCCGAGGCCAACGCCGAGCGCTTCCAGGCCTCCGCCCGTCGCCTGGCCATGCCCGAGCTGCCCGTCGAGACCTTCCTCGCCGCCGTCGACGCGCTTGTCACCCAGGACGAGGCGTGGGTGCCCAGCCAGGGTGAGCAGTCGCTGTACCTGCGTCCCTTCATGTTCGCCACCGAGGTCGGCCTCGGCGTCAAGCCGGCCAACGAGTACCTGTTCATGGTCATCGCCTCCCCGGCCGGGGCCTACTTCCCCGGTGGCGTCAAGCCGGTCTCCGTCTGGCTCTCCGAGGAGTACGTCCGTGCCGCGCCCGGCGGCACCGGCGCCGCGAAGGCCGGCGGCAACTACGCCGCGTCGCTGGTCGCCCAGGCCCAGGCCATCGAGCACGGCTGCGACCAGGTCGTGTGGCTCGACGCGATCGAGCGCCGCTGGATCGAGGAGATGGGCGGCATGAACCTGTACTTCGTGTACGGGGACACGATCGTCACCCCCGAGCTCACCGGCTCCCTCCTCCCCGGCATCACCCGCGCCTCGCTGCTGCGCATCGCCGCCGACCTCGGCTACGAGGTCCGCGAGGGCCGCATCTGCGTGGACGACTGGAAGAACGGCAACGCGGACGGATCGCTGACCGAGGTCTTCGCCTGCGGCACCGCGGCCGTCATCACACCGGTCGGTTCCGTGAAGTCCACCCGCGCGGACTGGACCGTCGGCGACGGCAAGCCGGGCGAGGTGACCATGAAGCTGCGCAAGGCGCTGCTCGACATCCAGACCGGCCAGTCCCCCGACACCCACGGCTGGATGCACCCTCTGGGCGGCTGACCGCCCACCGCCCCCGTACGGCGCCGCGCCGGGCAGGACCCGGGCGGCGCCGCACAGCTGTCCGTGCGACGGCGGGGCCGGGCGGGGGAGCGGCCCCGCCTCACACGGTGACCGCGACCCGTTCCGGGGTCGGCGCCGGCGGCACGGGGTGCGGGCGGCCCGCGTTGAGCACGAGGTACACCGCGGCCGTGACGGCCCCCGACATCAGGAAGCTGAGGTCGATCCCGCCGGTCACGGACAGCAGGGGCCCGCTGTAGGCCGGGGTGTCGACGGCGAGCAGCCCGATGCCGGACCCCGCCGCCCAGGCGAGCGTTGCCTGCACGTTCCAGCCGCCGCGGTACCAGTACAGGCCGCCGCGGCTGCGCCGGTTGTAGACCTGGAGGGCGTCGGCGTCGTAGCGGCCCCGGCTCCGGGCGAATCCGATGAGGGTGACGACCGCCCACGGGGTGCCCACGGCGGTGAGCAGCAGGACGAACGAGGTCATCGCGTCCTGAGCGGCCCAGGCGAAGTGCCCGAGGTAGACCAGCGCGGTGGAGACCGCGGCCACCACGTAGGTCGCCTGCGTGCGCGTCGCCCGCGGCAGGATCGCGTCCAGGTCCAGGCCCATGCTGTAGAGCATCAGCCCCGCGTTGCCCACCGAGCCCGCCGACGCGTTGGCCAGCAGCAGCACCAGGTACCAGGCGGGCGCCGCCGCGACCAGCGGCCCCGCGTAGTCCTCGCCGGCCCCCACCGCGAGCGCGGTGAAGGTGCCGAAGAGCTGGGGCACGAGCAGTCCGGCGACGAGCCCGGCGCAGGTGGCACGGAAGACCCGCGGCTGGGAGAAGCGGCGCGGCGATATGTAGCGCGTGTAGTCGCCCAGCAGCGTGATGAACGCGATCGGCCCGCTCAGGCCCGCCGAGACCGTGGCGAGCAGCCAGGTCGGCCAGAAGCCGCCGAGCAGGTACTGCGTGCCGGCGGGCGCGGCCGTCGTGAAGTCCCCCGCGTACGCGAGGACCCCGATGACCAGCAGCACGGTCAGCCCTATGGACAGGGCGCGGCTGAGCCGCAGCAGCATCCGGTAGCCGAAGACGGCGGACGTGGCGGTGCAGGCCGCGAGCAGGGCGTAGACCACGGCGTAGCTCCAGCCGCCGGCCGGCAGCCCGACGAGCCGGCCGAGGCAGCCGACGACGGCGTCGCCGCCGACCCACAGGGTCAGCGCGGTGTAGCCGAGCGACAGCAGCAGGCCGATGACCGAGCCGAGCAGCCGGCCGCGCACGCCGAAGTGGGCGCCGCTGCTCGTGGAGAGGTTGGTGGCGGTGCGCAGCGAGACCAGCGCGAGCGGGGCGACCAGCACCGTGCCGACCACAGTGCCCAGGACCAGGGACGTGACGGAGGCCCACCAGCCGAGGCCGAACGAGACCGGGAGCCAGCCGAAGACGATCACGCCCAGCGCGAGGTTGGAGCCCAGCAGGATGCTGACCAGGTCGCGGGGGCGACTGGTCCGTTCCTCGTCGGGGACGGTGTCCACTCCGCGTTGTTCGATCTGCATGGCGGGCTCCCTTGCCGTGCCGGGAAAGTTTGAACGCCACTCAATTTCCTCCGACCCTGCGCCGAGGTCAATACTTCCCCTGGGTGGCTTTCAGGTTTAGAGTGGTGCTCTAATCGGTGATCGATGTGGGAGGTCGATGTGGGAGGTGTGGAGGCGTGAGGCTCACCCCGACCGAGCGCGACCGGCTGCTGCTGTTCGGTGCCGCGGAGCTGGCCCGGGCCCGCCGGGCGCGCGGGCTGCGGCTCAACGTGCCCGAGGCCACCGCCCTGATCGCCGACACGGTCTGCGAGGCCGCGCGGGACGGCGCGCGCCTCGCGGAGGCCGTCGAGGCCGGCCGTGCCGTGCTCGGCCCCGGCGACGTGCTGCCCGGCGTGGCGGACGTGGTCACCGAGGTCCACGTGGAGGCCGTCTTCGACGACGGCTCGCGGCTGGCCGTGGTCACGGACCCGATCGGCGGGGGCTCGCTGGGGGCGGACGCCCCCGGCGCCGTGCTGCCCGGCCCGGCCCACCCCGAGCGGCCCCCGGAGGTGGTGGTGGCCGTGCGCAACACCGCTTCCGTACCGGTCAGCGTGACCTCGCACTTCCACTTCTTCGAGGCCAACCCCCGGCTGGACTTCGACCGTTCGGCGGCGTACGGCATGCGGCTGCACGTGCCGGCCGGTTCCTCCGTGCGCTTCGGGCCGGGGGAGGCGCGGGAGGTCGGCCTGGTCCCGGTCGGCGGCGACCGCGTGGTGATCGGCTTCGCCGGGCTCGTCGACGGTCCGCTCGACGCGCCCGGCGCGAAGGCGGAGGCGTTGCGGCGGGCCGCCGCCTGCGGATACCTGGGAGCGCAGTCATGAGCATCGACCCGTACGAGTACGCCGCCGTGCACGGACCGCGTGCCGGGGACCGGGTCAGGCTGGGCGACTCGGGCCTGGTGGTCCGCGTCGAGTCGGACTCCCAGCGGCCCGGGGACGAGTTCCTCGCCGGGTTCGGCAAGACCGCCCGCGACGGGCTGGCACTCAAGGCCGCCGCCGTCCGCGAGACCTGCGACGTGGTGATCAGCAACGTGCTGGTCATCGACGCGGCCGTCGGCATCCGCAAGGCGTCCATCGGCATCCGCGAGGGCCGCATCCACGCCATCGGCCGGGCCGGCAACCCCGACACCCTCGACGGGGTGGACGTCGTGGTCGGCACGGGCACCTCCATCGTGTCCGGCGAGGGGCTGATCGCCACCGCCGGAGCCGTGGACACCCATGTCCACCTGCTGTCCCCGCGCATCATGGAGGCCTCGCTCGCCTCCGGGGTCACCACGATCATCGGCCAGGAGTTCGGGCCCGTGTGGGGCGTCGGCGTCAACTCGCCCTGGGCGCTGCGGCACGCCTTCAACTCCTTCGACGCCTGGCCCGTCAACATCGGCTTCCTCGGCCGCGGTTCGTCCTCCGACCCGGCGCCGCTGGTCGAAGCGCTCGCCGAGGGCGGGGCGTCCGGCTTCAAGGTCCACGAGGACATGGGCGCCCACACCCGCGCCCTGGACACCGCGCTGCGCGTGGCCGAGGAGCACGACGTCCAGGTCGCCCTGCACAGCGACGGCCTGAACGAGTGCCTGTCCGTGGAGGACACCCTGCGCGTGCTGGAGGGCCGTACGATCCACGCCTTCCACATCGAGGGCTGCGGCGGCGGGCACGTTCCCAACGTGCTGAAGATGGCGGGCGTGCCCAACGTCATCGGCTCCTCCACCAACCCCACCTTGCCCTTCGGCCGCGACGCGGTCGGCGAGCACTACGGGATGATCGTCTCCGTCCACGACCTCAAGCCCGACCTGCCGGGCGACGCCGCGATGGCGCGCGACCGCATCCGCGCCGGCACGATGGGCGCCGAGGACGTGCTGCACGACCTGGGGGCGATCGGCATCACCTCCTCCGACGCCCAGGGCATGGGCCGCGCCGGTGAGACCGTACGCCGCACCTTCGCCATGGCCGGGAAGATGAAGTCCGAACGCGGCCCCCTGGAGGGGGACGGCCCGGACGACGACAACGCCCGCGTGCTGCGCTACGTCGCCAAACTCACCATCAACCCGGCGATCGCCCACGGCCTCGCCCACGAGATCGGCTCGATCGAGGTCGGCAAGCTCGCCGACATCGTGCTGTGGCGGCCGCAGTACTTCGGCGCCAAGCCGCAGATGGTGCTCAAGTCCGGCTTCCCCGCGTACGGGGTCACCGGCGACCCGGGCGCCGCCACCGACACCTGCGAACCGCTGGTCCTCGGCCCGCTGTTCGGGGCCCACGGCGCGACCGCCGCCGACCTGTCCGTGGCGTTCGTGGCCCGCGCCGCCCTGGAGCTGGAGCACGACCGGATGCCCACCCGGCGCCGCCGCGTCGCCGTGCGCGGCACCCGCGGCATCGGCCCGGCCGACCTCGTCCTCAACTCCCGCACCGGGCAGGTCGACGTGGACGGCGGGACGGGACTGGTGACGCTCGACGGCGACCCGCTGCGTTCCGAGCCCGCGGAACAGGTGTCGCTCAGCCGTCTCTACTTCTTGTGACAAGGACCAGCACCATGCCCACCACCCCCGCCGCCGACGGCTACACGATGCCGCCCGAGTGGGCGCCGCACACCCGCACCTGGATGGCGTGGCCGTCCCCCAGCGTCACCTTCGACGGCGCCGAGGACCTGGCCGTGTCCCGTGCGGCCTGGGCCGCCGTGGCCCGGACGGTCGCCCGCTTCGAGCCGGTGACCGTCGTGGCACGGCCCGAGGACGCCGCGGGCGCCCGGGAGCTGCTCGGCTCCGGCGGCGCGCACGTCACGGTCGCCGAGGCGCCGCTGGACGACGCCTGGATGCGCGACATGGGCCCGACCTTCCTGACCGGCGCCGGACGCCTCGCGGCCGCCGACTGGACGTTCAACGGCTGGGGCGCCCAGGAGTGGGCGGCCTGGGGGCACGACGCGGAGATCGGCGCCTTCGTCGCCGGACGGGCGGGCGCGACCCGCTACGGCACGTCCTTCGTGAACGAGGGCGGCGGCATCCACGTCGACGGCGAGGGCACCGTGCTGCTCACCGAGACCGTGCAGCTCGACCCGGGCCGCAACCCGGGCTGGACCAGGGAGCGGGTGGAGGCCGAGGTCCACGCCTTCCTCGGCACCCGCAAGGCGATCTGGCTGCCCCGCGGTCTCACCGCCGACTACGGCCGCTTCGGCACCCGCGGGCACGTCGACATCGTGGCGGCCTTCGTCCGCCCCGGCGTGGTCGTCGTCCACGGCCAGCAGGACCCGGCCCACCCCGACCACGCCGTCTCCCGGGAGGTCACGTCCCTGCTGCGGGCCGCCACCGACACCAAGGGCCGGCCGCTGGAGGTCGTGGAGCTGCCCGCGCCCGAGGTCCAGGAGGTGGACGGGGAGCTGGTCGACTACTCCTACGTCAACCACTACCTCTGCAACGGCGCCGTGATCCTGTGCGCCTTCGACGACCCCGCCGACGAGGTCAACAAGGCCGTCTTCGAGCGGCTCCTCCCGGAGCGGGAGGTCGTGCTGGTGGACGCTCGTACGATCTTCGCCCACGGTGGTGGTATTCATTGCGTGACCCAGCAGCAGCCCCAGGTGTGACCGCCCCGGAGGAACAGTGACCGGACCCGCCCGCCCGCGGCGGCGGCTCAAGCAGCCCCGCGAGGACGTGATGGCCGCCGCCATGGCGACCATCGCCGAGCGCGGGCTGGCCGAGCTGACCATCGCGGGCCTCGGCCGGCAGGTCGGCATGAGCAGCGGCCACGTCCTCTACTACTTCGGCAGCAAGGACGAGCTGCTGCTGCAGACCCTCGAATGGAGCGAGGAGCAGCTCGCCGCCGAGCGCCGGCGGGTGCTGGGCAGCCCCACCGCTCCCCGGGAACGGCTCGACGCCGTCATCGACCTGTACCTGCCCGACGGGCGCCGCGACCCGCGCTGGACGCTCTGGTCCGAGATCTGGAACAGGACGACGGCCGCCGAGGAGGTGCTCCGCCGCCAGCTCGACCTCGAACTGGTCTGGCACCGCGACCTGGTCGCCCTGCTCGCCGAGGGCATCTCGCGCGGCGACTTCCGGCCACTGGACCCCGAGCGCTTCACCGTACGGCTGAGGGCGCTGCTGGACGGCTTCGGCGTGCCCCTGGTCATCGGGCTGCCCGGGCTGGACCGCGAGCAGGCCCTGGGGCACGTCAAGGAGTTCCTGGACGACGCCCTCACCCCGGCGCCCGCCGTCTGACGACGGCCCGCCGTCGACCGGGTGCCCGCATCCTGAGACCGTGTCCCACGCCCGCGGGTCCTGTGGCAGACTGCCGATGTGCCCTCGTTCGCCATGATTATCGGCAGCAGGCGCGCCGGTCCTCAGTGATCGCCGAACCGCAGACCACCGCGGAAGCGACCACCGTGTCCCAGACCCGCGCGCAGACCTCTCGCACCCGCGAGGGGTCTTTTCGTTTCCCGGCCCACCCGTGCCGGAGGCGGTGCAGCGCGAGGGAAGATGGGGGCAAGTGGAGCCCGGTCTTCCGGAACCACTCACCCGACAGGAGTTGGAACGAACCATGACGGCCGTACTGGACGACAGCTTCCACGTCTTCGACACCACGCTGCGCGACGGCGCGCAGCGCGAGGGCATCAACCTCACCGTCGCCGACAAGCTGACGATCGCCCGGCACCTGGACGACTTCGGGGTGGGCTTCATCGAGGGCGGCTGGCCCGGCGCCAACCCGCGCGACACCGAGTTCTTCGCGCGCGCCGCCGCCGAGCTGGACCTGTCGCACGCCCAGCTGGTGGCCTTCGGCGCCACGCGCCGCGCCGGCGGCAATGCGGCGGAGGACCCACAGGTCAGGGCGCTTCTGGAGTCGGGCGCACCGGTCATCACCCTGGTCGCCAAGTCCCATGACCGGCACGTCGAGCTGGCCCTGCGGACCACGCTGGAGGAGAACCTGGAGATGGTCCGGGACACCGTCTCCTACCTGCGCTCCCAGGGCCGCCGGGTCTTCGTTGACTGCGAGCACTTCTTCGACGGCTACAAGGCCAACCCGGGGTACGCCAAGGAGGTCGTGCGCGCCGCCCACGAGGCCGGCGCCGACGTCGTCGTCCTGTGCGACACCAACGGCGGGATGCTCCCCGCCCAGATCACCGCCGTCGTCCGCACCGTGCTCGCCGACACCGGCGCCCGTCTGGGGATCCACGCCCAGGACGACACCGGCTGCGCCGTCGCCAACACCCTCGCCGCCGTCGACGCGGGCGCCACGCACGTCCAGTGCACCGCCAACGGCTACGGCGAGCGGGTCGGCAACGCCAACCTCTTCCCGGTCGTGGCGGCGCTGGAGCTCAAGTACGGCCGCAAGGTCCTGCCGGCCGGCGCCCTCGTCGAGATGACCCGCATCTCGCACGCCATCGCCGAGGTCGTCAACCTCACGCCCTCCACCCACCAGCCGTACGTGGGAATCTCGGCCTTCGCCCACAAGGCGGGTCTGCACGCCTCGGCGATCAAGGTCGATCCCGACCTCTACCAGCACATCGACCCGGAGCTGGTCGGCAACACCATGCGCATGCTGGTCTCCGACATGGCAGGCCGTGCCTCGGTGGAGCTCAAGGGCAAGGAACTCGGCATCGACCTCGGTGACGACCGCGAGCTGATCGGCCGGGTCGTGGCGCGCGTCAAGGAGCGCGAACTCGCGGGCTACACCTACGAGGCCGCCGACGCGTCCTTCGAACTCCTGCTGCGCGAGGAGGTCGAGGGCCGCCCGCTGCACTACTTCCGGGTCGAGTCCTGGCGCGCCATCGTCGAGGACCGCCCCGACGGCACCCACGCCAACGAGGCGACGGTCAAGGTGTGGGCCGACGGCCAGCGCATCGTCGCCACCGCCGAGGGCAACGGCCCGGTCAACGCGCTGGACCGCGCGCTGCGCGTGGCGCTGGAGCGGACCTACCCGCAGCTGGCGAAGCTGGAGCTGGTGGACTACAAGGTCCGCATCCTGGAGGGCAAGCACGGCACGGAGTCCATCACCCGGGTACTGGTCTCCACCTCCGACGGCATCTGCGAGTGGTCCACCGTCGGCGTCGGCGAGAACGTCATCGCCGCCTCCTGGCAGGCCCTGGAGGACGCGTACGCGTACGGGCTGCTGCGCGCCGGCGTGGAGCCGCGCCGGAACGACTGACGGCCGCCGGCCGATGAGCTCGGCGGATGCGGACGCGGACGCGGACACGGCACCGACCGCGTCCGCGTCCCCTTCCACGGCGGCCCAACTGCCGTGCATACGCGCGTAGAACGCCGGGCACACTCCTCCTGCTCCACCTGCTCCAGCTGCACAGCCGCCCCACCGGAAGCACGGTCACCAGCAGGAGGAATCCCCATGAAGATCCGCTCCGTCCTGAGCGCACTCGTCCTCGCGCTCGGAGTGCTGTTCGCCCCCGGCGTCGGTCTCGCCGCGTCCCACGACGCCTACGCCGTCACCAAACTGACGCACGCCCAGGCCACGACGATGTTCCGCAACGCCGGGATCACCTGGTCCTCGTCAGGTGGCTGTTCCAACCGCAACAACGCGACCTGCACGTCCTTCGACCAGCTCAACCAGGCGACCGCCCAGGGCGCGGTCACCCTGAAGGGCGCCACCGGCTGCGCCCTGAACATCACCGGCGGCACCGAGACCGGTCACGCGAGCGGCACCTACTCGCACTGGAACGGCTACAAGCTCGACTACGGCAAGAACAGCTGCGTCACCAACTACATCCACAGCGCCTTCACCTACATCGGCCTGCGCGGTGACGGCGCCCCCCAGTACCGCTCCGGCTCGGGCAACATCTACGCCGACGAGGGCAACCACTGGGACGTCCTTTACTACAACTGCGGCGGCTGCTGATCCTCGCCGGGTGAGCCGCCCGCGGCCCGGTCCCGGCCGAGCCGCGGGCGGTCACGCCCAGGCCCGCACCTCCACCGGGTCGCCCACCGCGATCGTGCCCGGCCGGAGCACCGCCGCCTTCATCGCGAAGCTCACCTTGTTGCCGTACTCCGGCTCCCGCCGGTAGCCGGCCAGGGTGCGCACCGGCTCAGGGCCGGCCGTACGGCCGGTCGCCTGGTCGACCAGCGGCACGGAGCAGCGCATCGCGCGGACGGAGTAGCCGAGCCGGGCGGTGCCGACGTCCATGAGCCGCACCCGGTCCTCGGTGTGGGGCTCGCTCCAGCCGCCGACCACGATGTTGGGGCGGAAGCGGTCCATGGGCACGGGCGTGCCGCCGCGCTCGGTGATGCGCCGGTTGAGGTCGTCGAGCGAGGCCAGCGAGGCCACCGAGAGGGCGTGGGCGTCGGCGAAGTTGACCTTGCCGGGGTGCTCGCCCCAGCCGTCCCGGTCGAAGCCCGGGCGCACGCGCACCAGGCGCGAGGACGCCCCCAGCGCCTCGGAGAACCAGCGCGCGGCCTCCTCGCCCTGGTCCACCGCCGGCCCCAGCGGCCGGTCGAACAGGACCACCTCGCGCGGCGGCCCCTCGTACGCCACTTCCAGCGTCAGTTCCCCGGCACCGGGCGCCGACAGCGTCAGGTGCTTGCCGTCGTCGGTGACGTCCGCGCGCACCACGGCCATCCGCGGCAGCGTCCGCTGGCTGCGGAAGGACCCGTCGGCGGCGTCGACCACCATGAACGTACGGTCGTGGGCCAGACCGGTCGCGCCGACGGCGACGCCGTCCAAGGGCACGCCGGCACAGCCCTTGACGGGGTAGCAGGTCAGCGAGTGCACGGTCGCGGCGGTCATGGGGCTCGTCCTTCCCGGGGCGGAGAAACCCATTCGATCACGCTCCCGCCCCCGGCGTACGGTCATCGCGTGACCGATGACACAGCGATACGGATCAGGCCAGGACAGGCCGCGGACGCGGACGCGATCACCGCGGTCTTCCTCGCCTCCCGGGCGGCCGCGATGCCCTGGCTGCCCCGGCTGCACACCGACGAGGAGACCTGGTGGTGGGTCGCGAACGTCGTCCTGGAGCAGTGCCGGGTGTGGGTCGCGGAGCAGGCCGCGACCGGTGCCGCGGCCGGCTTCGCGGCGCTCGACGGCGACTGGCTGGAGCACCTCTACCTGCGGCCCGACGCGCGCGGACGCGGCATCGGCTCGCGGCTGCTCGACGAGGTCCTGCGTCACCACCCGGACGGCCCACTGTCGTTGCACGTCTTCCGGCGCAACGCCGCGGCACGCGCGTTCTACGAACGGCACGGCTTCCGGGCCGTCCCCGGCAGCGGGAGCACCGCGAACGAGGAGGGCGAGCCCGACCTGACCTACCGTCTGCCGCCCGTGGCCGACCGGTGACCAACGGCACACGTACCGACCAGTAACGCGGGGGTCCCGCGGATCATAAGGTGAGCGCCGTACGCTCCCCACCCTCGACCCCGGGAGACCGCATGCGTTCCGCGAAGGACTTCTTCCGACCGCTGGCCGTGGGGGCCCCGGCCCCCGTACGGGAAGTACCGTTCCGGCCGTCGCGGATGATCCACTTCTTCGATCCGAGCAACGAGAAGATGGCCGCGAAGGTCCCCTCCATCGCGCCCAAGGTGGACGTCCTGCTGGGCAACCTGGAGGACGCCGTCTCAGCCGACCGCAAGGAGGCCGCCCGCGCCGGGCTGGTCGGCACGGCCAAGGCCCACGACTTCGGCGACACCCAGCTGTGGACCCGGATCAACAGCCTGGACTCGCCATGGGCGCTGGACGACCTGCTGACCCTGGTCGCCGAGATCGGCCACAAGCTCGACGTCGTGATGGTGCCCAAGGTGGAGGGCGCCGAGGACATCCACTACGTCGACCGGCTGCTCGCCCAGCTGGAGGCCAAGGCGGGCATCGAGCGGCCGATCCTGGTCCACGCGATCCTGGAGACCGCCACGGGCGTGGCGAACGTCGAGGAGATCGCCGGGGCCAGCCCCCGGATGCAGGGCATCTCCCTCGGCCCGGCGGACCTCGCGGCGAGCCGCCGCATGAAGACCACCCGCGTCGGCGGGGGCCACCCGGGGTACCTCGTGCGGGAGGACCCCAAGGACCCCGAAATGGAGCTGCCGCGGCTGACCTTCCAGCAGGACCTGTGGCACTACACGATCGCGCGCATGGTCGACGCCTGCGCCGCGTACGGGATCCTGCCGTACTACGGGCCCTTCGGCGACATCAAGGACACCACCGCCTGCGAGGACCAGTTCCGCAACGCCTTCCTGCTCGGCTGCGTCGGGGCGTGGAGCCTGCATCCGGTGCAGATCGACATCGCCAAGCGGGTCTTCTCCCCGGCGCCGGCGGACGTCGCCTGGGCGCGCAGGGTCATCGACGCCATGGGTGACGGCACCGGAGCGGTGATGATCGACGGCAAGATGCAGGACGACGCCACGGTGAAGCAGTGCCGCGTCGTCGTCGAGCTCGCGGAGGCGCTGGCCGCCCGCGACCCGGAGCTGGCGCAGGCGTACGAGGCCGCGTACAAGGAGCAGGAGCAGAACCGATGACCGACGCGATCCTGCGGCCGCGCCGCTCCGTCCTCTACATGCCCGGCGTGAACGAGCGCGCCCTGGAGAAGGCGAAGACCCTCCCCACCGACGCGCTCATCCTCGACCTGGAGGACTCCGTCGCACCGGACGCCAAGGCCGACGCCCGCAAGCGGGTCGCCGCTGCCGCCGCCTCCGGGGAGTACGGGTACCGGGAGGTCACCATCCGGGTGAACTCGCCCGGCACCCCCTGGCACGAGGACGACCTGCGGGCCGCCGCGGAGGCGGGCCCCGACGCCGTGGTCGTCCCCAAGGTCGACTCGGCCGCGACCGTGCACGCCGTCGAGCGGGCCCTGGAGGCCGCCGGAGCCCCGGACCGCACCGCCATCTGGGCGATGGTGGAGACCCCGCGCGCGATGCTGGACGCCCGTGCCATCGCGGCGGCGTCGCAGCGGCTCCGCGTCCTGGTGATGGGCACCAACGACCTCGCCAAGGAACTGCACGCCGAGCACGTCCCGGGCCGGGCCCCGCTCCTCACCGGGCTCTCCCTCGCCCTTCTGGGTGCGCGCGAGGCCGGCAAGGTGATTTTGGACGGTGTCTACAACGACGTCACGGACGAGACCGGCTTCGAGGCGGAGTGCGTCCAGGGCCGGCAGTTCGGCTTCGACGGCAAGACCCTCATCCACCCCCGGCAGGTGGAGGTCTGCAACAGGGTCTTCGCCCCCTCTCAGGAGGAGGCCGACAGGGCGCGGCGCATCATCGAGGCCTTCGAGGAGGCCGTGGCCGAGGGCCGGGGGGTGGTCACCGTGGACGGCCGGATGATCGAGAACCTCCATGTGGATGACGCCCGGCGTGTCCTTGCGCTGGCCGAGGCGGTATCCGGAAGGTAGCGGTCCCGTTGCGTCCGGGTGGACGACCGCTACAAAGAAAAGGTCCCGCACGTGCCGTGCGGGGCCTTTCTTGTGTTGGTTCTGTCCAGATGCTCCATGAAGCGGGTCCGGACACTGTACGAAGTCGACGCCGATTATGACGGCCCTCCGCTCGTATGGTCGATGTCATGAGCGTTTTGGACGAGGTGCCGACCCAGCCCGCCGAGGCCGAAGGGGCCGAAGAGGCCGCGCAGCCGGCGAACGACGCCCGCGGGCGCGTCGCGGAACTGCACGCCATCCGCGAGCAGGTCCGGCTCGGCCCCAGCGAGAAGGCGACCCAGGCCCAGAAGGCCAAGGGCAAGCTCACCGCGCGCGAGCGCATCGAGCTGCTGCTCGACGAGGGCTCCTTCAACGAGGTGGAGCCGCTGCGCCGGCACCGCGCCAGCGGGTTCGGCCTGGAGGCGAAGAAGCCCTACACCGACGGGGTCATCACCGGCTGGGGCACCGTCCACGGGCGGACCGTCTTCGTGTACGCCCACGACTTCCGGATCTTCGGCGGCGCGCTGGGCGAGGCCCACGCCAGCAAGATCCACAAGATCATGGACATGGCCATCTCGGCCGGCGCCCCGCTGGTCTCGCTCAACGACGGTGCCGGCGCGCGCATCCAGGAGGGCGTCTCGGCGCTCGCCGGCTACGGCGGCATCTTCCAGCGCAACACCCGCGCCTCCGGTGTGATCCCGCAGATCTCCGTGATGCTCGGCCCCTGCGCCGGCGGCGCCGCGTACTCCCCGGCCCTGACCGACTTCGTGTTCATGGTCCGGGAGACCTCCCAGATGTTCATCACCGGCCCGGACGTGGTCCAGGCCGTCACCGGCGAGAAGATCTCCCAGAACGGGCTCGGCGGCGCCGACGTCCACTCCGAGGTCTCCGGTGTCTCGCACTTCGCGTACGACGACGAGCAGACCTGCCTGGAGGAGGTCCGCTACCTGCTGTCGATGCTGCCGCAGAACAACCGTGAGAACCCCCCGTCGGTCCCCGCCGCGGACCCGGCCGACCGGCGCGGCGACGTCCTGCTGGACATCGTCCCGGCCGACGGCAACCGCTCGTACGACATGCACCAGGTCATCGAGGAGCTCGTCGACGACGGCGAGTACCTGGAGATCCACGAGCGCTGGGCGACCAACATCATCGTGGCCCTGGCCCGCCTCGACGGCCAGGTCGTCGGCATCATCGCCAACCAGCCCGCCTCCCTCGCCGGCGTCCTCGACATCGAGGCCAGCGAGAAGGCCGCGCGCTTCGTCCAGATGTGCGACGCCTTCAACATCCCGCTCATCACCCTTCTGGACGTCCCCGGCTTCCTGCCCGGCGTCGACCAGGAGCACGGTGGCATCATCCGGCACGGCGCCAAGCTGCTGTACGCGTACTGCAACGCGACCGTGCCGCGGATCTCGCTGATCCTGCGGAAGGCGTACGGAGGTGCCTACATCGTCATGGACAGCCAGTCGATCGGCGCCGACCTCACCTACGCCTGGCCGACCAACGAGATCGCCGTCATGGGCGCCGAAGGCGCCGCCAACGTGATCTTCCGGCGCCAGATCGCCGAGGCCGACGACCCCGACGCCATGCGTGCCCGCATGGTGAAGGAGTACAAGTCCGAGCTGATGCACCCCTACTACGCCGCCGAACGCGGCCTGGTGGACGACGTGATCGACCCCGCCGAGACGCGCGAGGTCCTCGTCCGCTCGCTCGCGATGCTGCGCACCAAGCACGCCGACCTGCCGTCCCGCAAGCACGGCAACCCGCCCCAGTAAGGGAGAGACGAACCCCGTGAGCACTCCTGCCGACAGCACCTCCGCCGCGCTCGTGCGCGTGGAGCGCGGCCACGCCAGCGACGAGGAACTGGCCGCACTCACCGCTGTCCTGCTCGCCCGCGCCGCGGCCCAGGGCCAGGACGCGACCGACTACGTCAAGCCCCGCTCCACGGCCGGCTGGCGCCGCCTCGAGCGGCAGTCCGGCTTCAGCGCGCCGCACAGCTGGCGCAGCTGACCCTCCGGCTCCGAACGGCGGCGCGGCACCCCCTCGCGGGTGCCGCGCCGCCGTCGTCGTACGGGGACGTCCTCACCACATGCCGCCCGCGATGTCGTCGAAGACGGCCTCCCACAGCCCGTCGCCCGTGCCGAACGGGACGGGATCGACGGCGGTCAGGGCGTCGCGGATCTCCTCGGCGATCCGGATGAGGTCGTCGATCTCGGGGAACACGCCGGGAGGGTCGTAGTCCGGGCGCCTGAGCTGCAGCAGGCACATCCCGTGGACCATCGACGAGACGTCGGTGTGGATCCACTCGATCCTGCGCACCTCGTGGTCGACCACGTGCACCCTTCCGGTGCCGCCGTCGAGGGCCACCTCACCGTGGATGGCCCGGCCCAGGTGCAGCCACCGGTGGACGCCGGGGGAGAACCCCTCGTAGTCCGTCAGGTCCTCGACGCGGGATGCGGCCCGCAGCGGCGTCGGGCCGCCCGCGAGGTCCTTCCGGAGCTCGAAGAGCACACCGTCGGCCACCGGCAGGCCCACGTCCGCCAGGAAGCCGCGTGTGGGCCCGTGCGTGGGCCCTGCGTCCTGCCCCGTGGCGCGGACGCGCACGATCTGCTCCGGGGCGAAGACCGCGGCGAGGGAAGCGGCCGTCACGGGGGCGATCATCCCGGGCCTGCGGGGAGGCCGAGGTGCGCCGGGTCGTCCGGTCCGAAGGGTGCGGGCAACGGTCCTCCTGTGGTCCGGCCCGACGCGAAGGCCCCGCACATGCCGTGCGGGGCCTTTCGCGTCGTACGGGAAGCGGGAACCGCTACCGCAGACGCGCCATCAGCGCGTGCTCGACCAGCGTGATCAGCGCGCTCTTGGCCTCGGCGCGGTGCCGGGCGTCCGTGATGATGATGGGGGCCTCGGGACCGATCTGGAGGGCCTCGCGGACTTCCTCGGGGTTGTACGGCTGGTGGCCGTCGAAGCCGTTGAGGGCGATGACGAACGGCAGACCGCTGTTCTCGAAGTAGTCGACGGCCGGGAAGCAGTCCGCCAGCCGGCGGGTGTCCACGAGGACGACCGCGCCGATGGCGCCGCGCACCAGGTCGTCCCACATGAACCAGAAGCGGTCCTGGCCCGGCGTGCCGAACAGGTAGAGGATCAGGTCCTCGTCCAGGGTGATACGGCCGAAGTCCATCGCCACGGTCGTCGTGGTCTTGTCCGGCGCGTGCGTCAGATCGTCGATCCCCGCGGAGGCGGAGGTCATCACGGCTTCGGTACGCAGCGGGTTGATCTCCGATACGGCACCGACGAACGTGGTCTTGCCCACGCCGAAGCCGCCCGCCACCACGATCTTCGCCGAGGTGGTTGAGCGAGCTGGACCGCTAGAGCTTGCGAAGTCCACTGAGCACCCTTTCGAGCAGTGTCACGTCTGGCTGTCCGCCCGAGGCATCGTCGCCACCGGGCTGGTGAATGGCGACGAGCCCGGCCTCCGCCAGGTCGGCGACGAGGATTCGGGCGACGCCGAGGGGGATGGAGAGGAGCGCGGAGATCTCCGCGACCGACTTGATCTCCCGGCAGAGGATGCAGATCCGCTGGTGCTCCGGCAACTGGCCCCGCAGCTGGACCGGGTCGGCGGTCGTGCTGACCAGTGCCTCGATGGCGAGCTGGTAGCGCGGCCGGGTGCGGCCACCGGTCATGGCGTAGGGGCGTACCAGACCGGACGGCGGCTTGGAACGCCCGGTCTGCGCTGTCCGAGGCGGTGGCGCCTGCGGGGGTTCGTACGGCTGGATCCTCGGCTGCCGGTGCGACGGCATGGGGCCGGGACCTGGGTCCTGGCTGGGTGCCGAGGGGAAGTCGAACCGCTTGAAGGGCGGCTGCTGTTGGTGATTGCCGTACTGATCTCCGCCTGGGGGCGTTGCCACGGTTCCTCCTCCAGCTGGGTAGCGCGTCTGAAAACCCTACGGGTCTCCAGACGCGCCCGCATGCCTGTCCGTTAGTTGAGCAGGCTGCCCTGCAATTCCGCACGCAGATCGGGCGTGAGCACGTTGCCCGCGCGGTCGACCAGCAGGGCCATCTCGTAGCCCACGAGGCCGATGTCGCACTCGGGGTGCGCCAGCACGGCCAGCGAGGAACCGTCCGAGACGGACATGATGAAGAGGAAGCCGCGCTCCATCTCCACGACGGTCTGGTTCACGTGCCCGCCCTCGAAGATGCGCGAGGCACCCGCGGTCAGCGAGGTCAGACCGGAGGCCACCGCGGCCAACTGGTCCGCGCGGTCCCGCGGGAACCCTTCGGACATCGCCAGCAGCAGGCCGTCGGCAGAGACCACAACCGTATGGGAGACCCCTGGGGTCTGGTCCACGAAACTGGTGATCAACCAGTTCAGGTTCTGTGCCGCCTGGCTCATCGGACTCAACTAACGCTCCTGGTGCTTGGGGCCGAAGCCCTGGCCGTTCGTGTCAGTTCCCGCAGTGCGTCCCTGCTGGACACCGCGCCGCAGATTGCTCAGGCGGCCACGGACGTCCTCGGGTGCACGGGAGACCATCGGTCCGCCCTGCGGAGTCTGCTGTGCGGTACCCGGGACCAGGTTGGCCTTGGGGACCCGTCGGGGCAGGCCGGAGGGGGTGACCCCGCCCGCCTTGGGCTTGCGGGCCTGTTCGGCCCGCTGCCAGTTGTCGTCGTTCGTGGAGCGCCACTCCGACTCCCCGTCCGACGCAGGTGCGGAGGGCGCCGGCTGCGCCGGGAAGCCGTCCGCCGACTGGGGCTCCGGCTGCGCCGGGGCCGCCGGGCCGGACTGCTGCCATCCGCGGTCACGGCGCGGCAGGCCCGCGTCGGTCACCGAGGACTGCAGCGGGCCGGTGGCCGGAGCCGGTCGGTCGAAGCCTACGCGCTCCGGGGCCTCGAAGGGGGTGGCTGTGGCGGAATCGGCCGTCGCCTGGGCCGGGAAAGCCTGCGGCTGGGCCGTCTGCGGCAGTTCGCCGCCGGGCGTCGCCGTCCACTGCTCCTGGGCGTACCCGTTCTGCTGCTGCCAGTCGTCCTGGGTGTAGCCGTTCTGCGCAGCGGCGTACCCCTGCTCGGCGTAGCCGCCTTCGGTGTACACCGGCTCCTGGAACCCGGGCTGCGCGTCGTAGCCGTGCTGCTCCTGGAACGGCTGGACCTGCGGCTCCTGGTAGCCCTGCTGGTCGAAGCCGTTCGCCGGGAAGCCGTTGTCCTGGAAACCGTTGTCCTGGAACGGGGTCTCCTGGAACGCGGCCTCGGCGCCGGTCTCCTGGTAGCCCTGTTCCTGGGCGTCGCCCTCGAACGGCAGGTGCTCCGGGGCACGGTCGCCGGCCGCGGCCTCGAGCTGGGCACGGCGCTGGTCGCGCATGAGCGAGCGGCCGACCGGGTCGAGCGAGCGGGTGTCGCCCGGGGCCTCGGCGCGCTCGTAGCGCGAGTCGTCGAAGCCGAGTTCCGCGGCGGTCGGCCCGTAAGCGGCGAACTGCGGGGTCTCGAGCTCGGGCACGATCCGGGACACGGTGAAGTCGTCCTCCAGCGGCATCTCCTCGCCGCCGCCACCGTGGGTGATCGGCTCGGGGAGCATGACCAGCGAGGTGGTGCCGGCCTGCTCGCCGGACGGGCGGAGCTGGACGCGGATGCCGTGCCGGTCGGCGAGGCGGCCGACCACGAACAGGCCCATGCGCTTGGAGATCGACGCGTCGACGGTCGGCGGTTCGGCCAGCTTGTGGTTGATGTCCGCGAAGTCCTCGGCGGTGAGGCCGATGCCCTTGTCGTGGATCTCGACCATGACGCGGCCGTCGGGCAGCCGGGTCGCGGTGACCCGCACCTTGGTCTGCGGCGAGGAGAACGTGGTGGCGTTCTCCAGCAGCTCGGCCAGCAGGTGCACGAGGTCGGTGACCGCGGTGCCGTGGATCTCGGTCTCGGGGATGCCGACCAGCTCGATGCGCTCGTACGCCTCCACCTCGGAGGCCGCGGCGCGGAGCACGTCGACCAGCGGGACCGGCTGGTTCCAGCGGCGGCCGGGCTCCTCGCCGGCGAGGACCAGGAGGTTCTCGCCGTTGCGGCGCATGCGGGTCGCCAGGTGGTCCAGCTTGAAGAGGTTCTCCAGCTGGTCCGGGTCCGCCTCGTTGTTCTCCAGGTCCGTGATCAGCGTCAGCTGGCGCTGGATGAGGCCCTGGTTGCGGCGGGAGAGGTTGGTGAAGATCGCGTTGACGTTGCCACGGAGCAGGGCCTGCTCGGCGGCGAGCCGTACGGCCTCGCGGTGGATCTGGTCGAAGGCGCGGGCGACCTCGCCGATCTCGTCGTTGGACGTGATCGGGATCGTCTGGACGCGGGTGTCGACCTTGCCCGGATCGGTGCGGGAGAGCTGGTCGACCAGGGCCGGCAGGCGCTGCTCGGCGACCTCGAAGGCCGCGGTGCGCAGCCGTCGCATGCTGTTGCTCATCGAGCGGGCCACCATCGCGGCCACGATGAAGGCGATGATCAGCGCGACGAGCACGATGGCGGAGTTGACGATCGCTTCGATGCGGGCGCTGTCGGCGATGTCGCTCGAGTCGTTGTACGCCTGGTTGGCCAGGTGCTGCTCGACGCTCTTGTAGGCGTCGAAGGCGAGGGTGGTCGCGCCGAACCAGCTCTCCGCGGTCACGCCCTGGGCCTTGAGCTCCTCGGGGCTCGCACCGGAGGCGATCAGCTTGATCATGTTCTCCAGGCTCGGCGGGGCCTTGAAGGGCTGGCCTGCCTGCTTGGCCGCCTGGACGGCCTGGGCGACCTGCTCCTTGCCCTTCTCCAGGGCCGCGTCCTGTGCGTCCAGCAGCCGCTGGTAGTCCGCGTCGGTGCCACCGCCCCGGTACTCCTCCAGGGCGACCTGCTGGAGGTAGGCGTACGAGGTGAAGGCGGTCAGCTGGAGCTTCAGCTCGCCGTCGACGAGCTTGTCGCGGTCCTCGACGAGCAGGTGGGTGCCGATGGAGCGGGTCAGCGACTCGGCGGCCTTGGTCAGTTCGAGCGCGTAGAGGGTGCGGCCGTAGGAGGCGATGCTGTTGGTGCCGAAGCCCAGCTCGTTCGCGAGCTCCATCAGCGGGTGCTGGACCTCGACGTACTTCTCCTCGGTCTGCACGCCCGGGAGCTGCCGGGTGAAGGCCGTGTCACGCAGCTTCGCCAGGACCTTCTCGCCCTCGCGGATGTTCGCCACGCGGCGCTGCAGCCGGTCGCTCACGGGCAGCTCGGCTACGGCGGCGTCGAACTTCGCGGCCGCCTGGTCGGTGGCCGCGCGGGTCGCGACGACGTCCTTGTTCTCGGTGTCGCCGGCCAGCAGGGGAACAACGCTGAGGTCGCGTTCGTTCAGGACGGCGTTGGCGTAGTCCACGGCGGCGCGCACGGCGTTGGCGGTCCGCACCGCGTCGTCGGCGTCCTGCCAGGTCTGCACCGAGCTCTGCACCCGGAAGCCGCCGAAGACCAGGGCGACCATCACCGGGATGAGGAGGATGACGTTCAGACGGGTGGCCACCCGCCAGTTGCGCATGGCGAAGCGGCTGCCCGGGCTCGTCACCGGCTCGGGCGCGGTGGCCGCCTGGGGGGCAGCGGCCTGAGCCGTGCCGTATCGCGCAGGCGGGGTGAAATTGCCACGCGGGTGGTCCGCGGGACCCGGCTCTGCTCGCCTCGTGTTCCTCACTCGACCAACAACCTCTCGGCGACGGCGCGGGCGGCGCCGTTCCTACTCTCGGGTTTCGATGAATTCCAGCACGTCATGGGGGTGCTCCACAAACGTCCGGCGAGGACTGCGAAGCCATGATCACGCGCCGGTTAAAACGGGCATAAGCGTAAAGCGGTGGCAATTCACTGGGTAGATGTATGCGCAGTGAAGCCGACTGGGCGCGGGCGGTGTTCGGGTTGTTCCGATTCGCGGTCGAAACGTTATGAACAGAAGGACCGGCCATGTCAAAAGACACAGCCGGTCCATACGCGAAGTGGCAAGCTGGAATGCCTACTTGAGACGAGCGAGCAGCGCGTGTTCGACGAGCGTGATCAGCGCGCTCTTCGCCTCGGCGCGGTGCCGGGCGTCCGTGATGATGATGGGGGCGTCCGGGCCGATCTGCAGCGCTTCCCGGACCTCGTCGGGCGTGTACGGCTGGTGGCCGTCGAAGCCGTTGAGGGCGATGACGAACGGCAGACCGCTGTTCTCGAAGTAGTCGACAGCCGGGAAGCAGTCGGCCAGTCGGCGGGTGTCGACCAGGACGACGGCGCCGATGGCACCGCGGACCAGGTCGTCCCACATGAACCAGAAGCGGTCCTGGCCCGGCGTACCGAACAGGTACAGGATCAGGTCGTCGTCGAGCGTGATACGACCGAAGTCCATGGCCACGGTCGTCGTGGTCTTGTCGGCCACGTGTGTCAGATCGTCCACGCCCGCGGATGCCGAGGTCATCACGGCCTCCGTACGGAGCGGGTTGATCTCCGAGACCGCCCCGACGAACGTGGTCTTGCCCACGCCGAAGCCACCCGCCACCACGATCTTCGCCGAGGTGGTGGACCGGGCCGCGGGCGGCGCACCGTACGCCGCCTGCTGCCCCGGCCTAGAGCTTGCGAAGTCCACTGAGCACCCTTTCGAGCAGTGTCACATCAGGCTGTCCGCCGGCCTCGCCGCTGCTCGGCTGGTGGATGGCGACCATACCGGCCTCAGCCAGGTCGGCCACCAGAATCCGGGCCACCCCCAGCGGGATCCCCAGCAGTGCGGAGATCTCGGCGACCGACTTGATCTCCATGCACAGGTGGCAGATGCGCTGGTGTTCGGGGAGCAGCCCCTGGTAGGCACTCGGGTCCGCGGAGGTGCTGACCAGTGCCTCGATGGCGAGCTGGTAGCGCGGCCGGGTGCGACCACCGGTCATGGCGTACGGCCGCACCAGCGGCTGGTCGCCTTCGCCCCCGTACGGCGCATGGTGGGGCGCGCCGTACGGGCCGGGCGAGGCGGGCGGCGGGGTCATGAATGGTCCTCCGGGTAAGAGCGGACGCGTGTCGCGAGTAGTCATGGGGCGTGCATTCGGCCGGGCTCCGGTGAGGAGCTCAGCCCATCAGGCTGCCTTGGAGTTCTGCGCGCAGGTCGGGGGTGAGAACGGCGCCCGCTCGGTCGACGAGCAGGGCCATCTCGTAGCCCACGAGGCCGATGTCGCACTCGGGGTGCGCCAGTACGGCCAGCGAGGATCCGTCCGAGACCGACATCAGGAGGAGGAAGCCGCGCTCCATCTCCACGACGGTCTGGTTGACGCTGCCGCCCTCGAAGATGCGGGACGCGCCCGCGGTCAGCGAGGTGAGGCCGGAGGCGACGGCCGCCAACTGGTCGGCACGGTCACGGGGGAAACCCTCGGACATGGCCAGCAGCAGGCCGTCGGCGGATACCACCACGGTGTGGGACACCCCGGGGGTGTTGTCCACGAAGTTGGTGATCAACCAGTTCAGATTCTGTGCCGCCTGGCTCATCTGACTCAACTAACGCTCCTGCTGGTGAGTGGTGCCAAAGCCGCGGCCGTCGGTCGTTCCCGTACCGGCCTGGCGACCCTGCTGGATACCGCGACGGAGGTTGGTCAGGCGTCCGCGCACGTCGTCGGGGGCCCGGGAAACCTGCGGACCGCCCTGTGGGGCTTGCTGGGGAGCACCGGCTCCCGGGACGAGGTTGGCCTTGGGGACCCGCCGCGGCAGCCCGGAGGGGGTGACCCCGCCCGCGGACGGCTGGCGGACCTGGCCCGCGCGCTCCCACACCTCGTCGTTCGGCGAGGACCGCCACGCCGCCGAGTCGCGCCGCGGGGGCTGCGAGGGCTGCGGCGGGTGCGCCGGCTGTGCCGGGTGCGAGGGCGGCGCCGCGTGCTCGGCGCGGGCCCGCTGCGGCTGCTGCGGGTGCTGCTGCGGGGCGGGCTGCTGCGGGCGCTGCGGCGGCCGGGTGGGCGCTGCGGCGCCCGGGCCGTTGCCGTTCTGCTGCGGGCCGACAGGGCCGCGCTCGACGTGCACCTGCTGCATGCGCTCGGCGCGACCGGTACGGAACCAGTCCGACTCGAGGGAGTCGAAGATCGGGCTCGGCTCGTCGTGACGAACGGGGGCCGGGGGCAGCGCCATCGGCTCGTTGACGGCCGGCAGCGGCTGCCGGTCGGCCTGCGGGGCCGCGGGACGCTGCTGGTGGGCGGCGCCGGGTCCCTGGGCGTACCCGCCGGAGTGGCGCGGTCCCTGGGGCGCCGCCGGGGCGGCCGGCGGGGTCTGTGGCGCCTGCGGCACGTGTGGTGCCGCGGGACGCTGGAAGACGTCGCTGCGGGTGAACTGGCCCTGCTGCTGCGGGGCCTGGCCACCGTGCTGCGGCATCTGCTGGGGCTGGCCGCCGTGCTGCGGCATCTGCGGCATCTGCGGCATCTGCTGGGTCTGGGGACCGCCGTACGCCGGTGCGGTGTGCGGCATGGCGTTGAAGTCCGGGCGCTCGAACTGCGCCGTGGACTCCAGGTCCTCGTGACCGCGCGGCATGTCGGCCTCGGGGCCGTGGGCCGCGCCCATCGGCTGCGGCGCCGCCGGACGCTGCGGGGGAGCGGCCGGTCGCTGCGGCTGCTGCTGCTGCGGTCGGCCCTGGCCACCGGGGACCTGCTCGTTGGCCCAGCTCGGGCCCGAGCGCTGCGGCCCGGGCGCCGTCGGAGCACCGGGGCCGGCCGGGCGGCCGCCCTGCGGGCCCATACCGGGACCGGAGTTGAGGGCCGGACGCGAGGCGGAACCGGACACCTGGCCGCGCTGCCCACCGCGGTGCATGCCGGCGAGGCCGGTACCGCCGCCGCCACCCATGGCCGGCGCGGGAGCGCCCGGAGCCGCGGCGGGGGCACCGCCCGGCTGCTGACCGCGGTTGCCCGCGCCGGGCTGGGGCTTGGCGCCACCCTGGGTGACGTCCACCGGCAGCATGACGAGCGCGGTGGTGCCGCCCGAGTCGGACGGACGGAGCTGGATCCGGATGCCGTGCCGCAGGGACAGGCGGCCGACCACGAACAGACCCATGCGGCGGGAGACGGAGACGTCCACCGTCGGCGGGTTTGCGAGCCGCTCGTTGATGTCGGCGAGGTCCTCCGGGGAGAGACCGATGCCGGTGTCGTGGATCTCGATCAGCACGCGGCCGTCGGGCAGCGCGTGACCGGTGACCCGCACCTTGGTCTGCGGGGAGGAGAACGAGGTCGCGTTCTCCAGCAGCTCTGCGAGCAGGTGGACGAGGTCGTTGACGACGCGGCCGGTGACCTCGACCGCCGGCACCGAGGTGAGCTCGATGCGCTCGTACTGCTCCACCTCGGAGGCGGCGGCGCGGAGGACGTCGACCAGCGGGACCGGGCGGGTCCAGCGGCGGCCGGGCTCCTCGCCCGCGAGGACGAGGAGGTTTTCGCCGTTCCGGCGCATACGGGTCGCGAGGTGGTCGAGCTTGAAGAGGTTGGACAGCTGGTCCGGGTCGGCCTCGCGGGACTCCAGTTCGGAGATCAGGCTCAGCTGACGCTGGATCAGGCCCTGGCTGCGGCGCGAGAGGTTGGTGAACATCGCGTTGACGTTCCCTCGCAGGAGCGCCTGTTCGGCGGCGAGTCGGACCGCCTCGCGGTGGACCTCGTCGAACGCGCGGGCCACCTGGCCGATTTCGTCGCGGGTGTGGATGCCGATCGACTCGACCGAGGTGTCGACGTCCTGCGGGTCGGACTCGGAGAGCTGCTTGACCAGCTCGGGCAGTCGCTTCTGGGCGACTTCCTGGGCGGTGTCCTGCAGCCGGCGCAGCGAGCGGACCATAGACCGGGCGACGACGAAGGCGCCGACGACCGAGATGCCGAGCACGAGGAGGATCAGCGCACCGCTGATGATCGCCTCTTGCTGGGCCTCGTCGCGCAGCGTCAGGGCCTTCTGCTGCATCTGCTGCAGCAGGGTCTGCTCGATCTGACCCATGAGCTGGATCTTGGTCTTGGCGTCGTCGTCCCAGTCCAGGTAGGTGCCCTGGAAGTTCTGGATGCTCGATTCGGAGGCCGCGATGCGGTCCGCCTGCTCGTCGACCTTGGTGACGATGTCGTTGCCGCCGTTGAGGCCCTTGAGGAGCTCCTCGGCGTTCGTCCGGCCGTAGATCTGGCTGAACTGCTTGAGTTCCGTGCCCTCGGAGCGGTGGGCGCCCTGCAGGTAGCGGAAGTCGTTGGAGCTGAGGTTGCTGTTGTCGGCCAGTGCGGCGCTGACGATCGCGCGCTGCATGGAGTCGTACTCCTTGGCGGACGAGAACGCCGCCAGCGCGCGGGTGCTGGAGATCATGTCCGAGTTACCGGTCGCCTCGGCCATCTCCTGGGAGAGGTCGATGAGCGAGCGGATGAGCTCGTCGTACTCGCTGACCGTCTGCGCGACGTAGCCCGGCTGGTCGTACGCACGCTCGCGGATGGCGTTCAGGGTGCCGAGCTGGCGGCTGATCGCGGTCAGCGAGGCGTTGACGCCCGTGAGGTCCGGGGAGACCTCGTTGGCGGCGTTGACGAACGCCGTGCGCGCCAGCTTGGTCTTCTGCAGCGCGGCCGCGATGTTGTCGTCTTCCGAGTCCCGGGGCGTGCTGGACAGCGGGCCGGCCGAGACGTCTCGCTCCTCCTGGAGCGCGGCGGCGAGCTTGGTCGCCTGCTCCGTGAGGTCGGTCAGCGAGGTCATGGCCTCCAGCTGCTGCACGTTCTCCAGCGAGCTCTGGATGCGGAGCGCACCCAGGGTGGTCGCGGCGACCACCGGCAGCGCGAGCAGCGACACCAGACGAGTGCTGATGCGCCAGTTGCGCATGGCTATTCGGGAGCCGTGCTTCGGGCCGGTGCGCACACCGCTTCCCGGCGTGGCGCTGCTCTGTGCGCCCGCGGTTCCGGCGTCTGCGGTTTCATCCCGGCGGGCGGGACCGTGATCGGTCCCACCGCGCTGTTCCGGGTCGCCCGCAGCGCCGCCATCCCTCTTGAAACGTCCCTGCACTAGCGTCGCAACCTCTGGACCAGGCGTCCCCCGCACGGGCGGCAGGACGGTGTCGAGTCTTCGGAGTCCCGCCCTCCCCGGCGGATACCCATTGGCCGCCGCCGCTCGGCGATCGCACGCTCCCCCCTGCGCGCCGGCATCTGTTGATACGGCGGTCCGGGGAATTCCAGCACAGTGCCGCACGTCCAACAAGGGCCGACAGGTTTCGAGTGGAATACGTGACTCAGTGCGTCCGGTGGATCACACGGTGTCGGTGGCCTTTCGGATGTCTTCCGGCAATCCGGGCTTTCTCCAGGGGTGTTGGGGTCCGCCGGCCGGCGCCCGGCTGCTGCCAACCGGGGGTGAAGAGTCCGGATGGGCCGTGATGTCGGTTTCGCTGGTATCGGGCGGCCGACCGATTCGCCCTGCTTGTCCCCGCGTTCGTGAGCAAAATCACAGACCGTCAGTTGTATTGGTCATCCAGATCGGGGAATGGGC
Organism: Streptomyces sp. PA03-6a; assembly: GCF_033792765.1. Lineage (NCBI taxonomy): Bacteria > Bacillati > Actinomycetota > Actinomycetes > Kitasatosporales > Streptomycetaceae > Streptomyces > Streptomyces sp. PA03-6a. Next base: position 37,121 of record NZ_JARAVK010000040.1, read on the forward strand.
GCCGATAGATTGACGTTTGACACAGCCGTGTACTACGTCAACCGCGCCTGCCAGGGCGCCCGGTAACAACACGAGGTTCTGACCGGCCCATGAAGACGACCATGATCATGCGACCCATAGCCAACCCGCGCCGCACCACCCTCGCGCACCTGGCGGACGCCGAGGACATGCGGACCGCAGAGGTCGCTCCGGCCGTCGAGGACGCGGAAGCCGTCGTGCTGCCCCGGCAGACCGCCAACCCCCGCCGCACCGTCCTGACGGAGCTGCCGACCGCCTGAGGCGCGGCTCGGCGGGCAGGTCCGGGAGCCACCCCCGGGATAACCTGGAGCGTCAGTCTCCGGCCAGTGAGGTGAGCTGCTTCCCGTGCGCATCGCCAGGTTCTCCATCGACGGCAATGTCGCCTTCGGCGTCGTCGAGGGCGACGAGTCCGTCCCGGACGGACTCGTCCTCGACATCATCAAGGGCATCCCGTTCGCCGAGTACGAGCGCTCCGGCACGAAGGTGCCGCTGAGCAAGGTCCGGCTGCTGCCGCCCGTGCTCCCCAGCAAGGTCGTCGCGATCGGGCGGAACTACGCCGAACACGCCGCCGAGCTGGGCAACGAGGTGCCGGAGGTCCCGGTCGCCTTCTTCAAGCCGTCCACCTCGGTGATCGGCCCGGGCGACCCCATCGTCTACCCCTCCTTCTCGCAGGAGGTGCACCACGAGGCCGAGCTCGCCGTCGTCATCGGCCGGATGTGCCGCGAGGTCCCGCGCGAGCGCGTCGCCGAGGTCGTCCTCGGGTACACCTGCGCCAACGACGTCACCGCGCGGGACGCCCAGAAGGCCGAGAAGCAGTGGGCGCGCGCCAAGGGCTTCGACTCCTCGTGCCCCATCGGCCCCTGGATCGAGACGGACCTCGACCTCGCCGCCGCCAACGACCTCGCCGTCACCGCCACCGTCAACGGCGAGCCGCGCCAGTCCGGCCGCACGAGCCAGATGATCCGCTCCATCGAGGACCTGATCGTGCACATCACCGAGGCCATGACGCTGCTCCCGGGCGACGTCGTCCTCACCGGCACCCCGGCGGGGGTCGGACCGCTCCACGTCGGCGACGAGGTCGCCGTCACCATCGAAGGCATCGGCACTCTCACCAACAAGGTGATCAAGCGTGACTAGCGCAGCACCCGTACGCGTACGTTTCTGCCCCTCGCCGACCGGCAACCCCCACGTGGGCCTGGTCCGCACCGCCCTGTTCAACTGGGCGTTCGCCCGCCACCACCAGGGCACCCTGGTCTTCCGCATCGAGGACACCGACGCCGCCCGCGACTCCGAGGAGTCGTACCAGCAGCTGCTGGAGGCCATGCGCTGGCTCGGCTTCGACTGGGACGAGGGCCCCGAGGTCGGCGGCCCGCACGCGCCCTACCGGCAGTCGCAGCGCATGGACGTCTACAAGGACGTCGCCGCGAAACTGCTCGGGTCCGGCCACGCGTACAAGTGCTACTGCACCACCGAGGAGCTCGACGAGCGCCGCGAGGCCGCCCGCGCCGCCGGCCGCCCCTCCGGCTACGACGGCCACTGCCGCGACCTCACCGCCGAGCAGGTCGACGCGTACGAGCGCGAGGGCCGCGAGCCCATCGTCCGCTTCCGCATGCCCGACGAGACGATCACCTTCACCGACCTCGTCCGCGGCGAGCTGACCTTCACCCCGGACAACGTGCCCGACTACGGCATCGTCCGGGCCAACGGCGCCCCGCTGTACACGCTGGTCAACCCGGTCGACGACGCGCTGATGGAGATCACGCACGTGCTGCGCGGCGAGGACCTGCTGTCCTCCACCCCGCGCCAGATCGCGCTCTACCGCGCGCTCGCCGAGATCGGCGTCGGCAACGGCACGACCCCGCACTTCGGCCACCTGCCGTACGTCATGGGCGAGGGCAACAAGAAGCTCTCCAAGCGCGACCCGCAGTCCTCCCTCAACCTGTACCGGGAGCGCGGCTTCCTCCCCGAGGGCCTGCTGAACTACCTGTCGCTGCTCGGCTGGTCGCTCTCCGCCGACCGCGACGTCTTCACCGTCGAGGAGATGGTGGCCGCCTTCGACATCGACGCGGTCAACGCCAACCCGGCGCGCTTCGACCTCAAGAAGGCCGAGGCGATCAACGCCGACCACATCCGCCTGCTGGACGTGAAGGCGTTCGCCGAGGCCTGCGGCCCGTGGCTGAAGGCCCCGTTCGCCCCCTGGGCGCCCGAGGCGTTCGACCAGGCCGCCTTCGAGGCGATCGCGCCGCACGCGCAGACCCGTCTGACCGTGCTCTCCGACATCACCGACAACGTCGACTTCCTCTTCCTCGACACGCCGGTGGAGGACGAGGCGTCCTGGCAGAAGGCGATGAAGGACGCGGCCGCCGCCTCGGCGCTGCTCACCACCGCCCGCGAGAACCTGGCGGCCGCGGACTGGAACGCCGAGGCCCTGAAGGACGCCGTCCTCACCGCCGGCGAGACCCACGGCCTCAAGCTCGGCAAGGCCCAGGCGCCGGTCCGGGTCGCCGTCACCGGCCGCACCGTCGGGCTGCCGCTCTTCGAGTCCCTCGAAGTGCTCGGCCGTGAGCGCACCCTGGCCCGCGTCGACGCCGCCCTGGCGAAGCTGGCCGGCTGACCGCGGCAGGCCGATCCGCCCCGGGCCCTGCACCCAGAGCCCGGGGCGGCACGCTTCCCGGACCACGTCATGCGCCGCAGGACCAGGCCCCCGATCCCCCCGCTGCCCCAGCGCCGCGGGGTCGACCCCGTGCGCGTGCGGCTGCCCGGCACCGGGACCTGGGCGACGGTGCGCGACCACCTGGTGGACCGGCTCGGCGCCGCGGTGTCGCCGGAGCGGGTGGACGCCATGTTCGCGGCGGGGGAGGTGCACGGCGCCGACGGCCCGCTCGCCCCCGGCGCCGCCTACCGTCCGGGCGGCTACGTCTGGTTCCACCGGGAGCTGCCGCAGGAGGTCCCGGTGCCCTTCGGCATCGAGGTGCTCCACCGGGACGACCGGCTGCTCGTCGTCGACAAGCCGCACTTCCTCGCCACCATGCCGCGCGGCGGCCACGTCGTGGAGACCGCGCTCACCCGGCTGCGCCACGACCTCGCGCTGCCCGGGCTGAGCCCGGCCCACCGCCTTGACCGGCTCACGGCGGGCGTGGTGATGTTCGTGATCCGCCCCGAGTTGCGCGGCGCCTACCAGACGATCTTCCGGGACCGGCTGGCCCGCAAGGAGTACGAGGCGGTGGCCCGGCACGACCCCGCCCTGGCGCTGCCGCGCACGGTGGAGAGCCGGATCGTCAAGGAGCGCGGACGGATGGCGGCCCGGGAGGTCCCCGGCGAACCCAACGCCCGCAGCCACGTGGAACTGCTGGACCACCGCGACGGGCTGGCCCGTTACCGGCTGCGCCCCGAGACCGGCCGTACCCACCAGCTGCGGGTGCACATGAACGCCCTGGGGGTGCCGATCCTCGGCGACCCCGTCTACCCGCACGTCCTGCCGCCCGCCGCGCCCGGCGACTTCTCCCGCCCGCTGCTGCTGCTGGCCCGGGTGCTGGAGTTCGATGACCCCGTGACGGGGGAGCGGCACCGTTTCGAGAGCGGCCGGACGCTGTTCACCCGGTGTCCGCCGCGCGCCGGTACCCCGGACGGAGCACAGGGCTAGAGTCGGCATATGCCGATCCGCGCCGTGCTCTGGGACATCGACGACACGATCTTCGATTACTCGGGCGCCGAGCGGGCCGGAGCGCTGCGTCACCTGGAGGCCGAGGGTCTGCTCGGCGCCTTCGGCGGCGAGGAGCGGGCGCTGCGGACGTGGCGCGAGGTCATGGAGGCGCACTACACGCGCTTCCTCACCGGCGAGCTGACCTTCGCCGAGCACCGCAGGGAGCGGGTCAGGGCCTTGCTGGGGCCGGCCGTCGGCGACGCCGCGGCCGACGCCTGGTTCGCTGCGTACTACGTCCATTTCGAGGCCGCCTGGGCGGTCTTCCCCGACGTCGTACCGGCCCTGGAGGCCCTCACCCCCGGCTACCGGCACGGCCTGCTGTCCAACTCCAGCACCGCCCACCAGGAGCGCAAGCTGACCCGGCTGGGCCTGCGCGACCGCTTCGAGTGCCTGGTGTGCTCGCAGGAACTGGGGCACGCCAAGCCCGCTCCGGAAGCCTTCCTGGGAGCGTGCCAGGCGCTGGGACTGCCCCCGGCGGAGGTCGCCTACGTCGGCGACAAGGCCGACACCGACGCGCGCGGCGCCGACGCGGCGGGCCTGTACGGGGTGTGGCTGGACCGTACGGGTTCCGTCACCGCGCCGGACCTGCGGCGGATCACGGGGCTCGCGGAGCTGCCGGCACTTCTGGCGGCGGATACTCGTTTTGGAGCCCCGTCACCGATCGGGTAATGTTCTTCCTGCGCCGCCCGGGCGGGCCGAAAAGGCCAGTGCGGGAGGCGCGGCCAAACAAAACCCCCCACGGGGGGTTGAGTTTTGGTGGGGTATGGTGTAATTGGCAGCACGACTGATTCTGGTTCAGTTAGTCTAGGTTCGAGTCCTGGTACCCCAGCGCAGATCTTCTGCAAAGCCCCCGTTGTGTAGCGGCCTAGCACGCTGCCCTCTCAAGGCAGTAGCGCCGGTTCGAATCCGGTCGGGGGTACTGATCTCTCTGGCAGGGATCGCTAGGGCCCCCGTTGTGTAGCGGCCTAGCACGCCGCCCTCTCAAGGCGGTAGCGCCGGTTCGAATCCGGTCGGGGGTACTTGACACACCATGGGGTATGGTGTAATTGGCAGCACGAGTGATTCTGGTTCATTTAGTCTAGGTTCGAGTCCTGGTACCCCAGCACATTTCCACAAGACTTGCCCCCGTTGTGTAGCGGCCTAGCACGCCGCCCTCTCAAGGCGGTAGCGCCGGTTCGAATCCGGTCGGGGGTACATCGAGGAGAGGCCCCCCGCTTCGGCGGGGGGCCTCTCCTGTTTCCCCGCCCGCGCGCCCGTTCCCGGCGGCCCGCCTCACCCAACTCCGAAGCGGCGGCGGGACTCCTCGGCCTCGGCGAGCCGGCGCAGGCTCAGCAGCACGGGCTCGTAGAGCACCGTGAGCGTCACGGCGGCGGCCGCCTGTTCCAGCGGGGTGTCGTACGTCTCGACCAGATCCAGGTCGTGGACGGCCTGTTGGGCGGCCAGTCGCGCGTAGGGCGCCAAGTGCCGTGCGCTGCTGGGATATCCGAGGCGGGTCAGGGCGGCGACCGCCGTCACGAGCATCCGGTACGCGGGGGAGGGGCCGTGCTCCTCGCCGCCGTACCGCCAGCCGAGTTCGGCCATCAGCCCGTCCACCTCGCGGCGGGCGGTCTCGGTCGCCGGGTCGTCCTCGTCGGGCTCCGGGCCGTGCGGCAGGGCGAAGGTGGCGGCACCGAGCCGCAGGTGCTGGTTGAGCGATTCGTCCTCCACCGCGGCGAGCACCTCCCGCGCGGTGGCCACCGGCACCTTGCCGATCTGGATCAGCGCCCGGACGAACTTCAGCCGGCGCAGGTGCTCCTCCCCGTACTCGGCCTGCGTGGCCGTGACGCGACGGCCGGGCGGGAGCAGCCCTTCGCGCAGGTAGTACTTGATCGTGGCCGTCGCCACGCCGCTGCGTTCACTCAGCTCGGCCAGTCGCATTCCCTTGCGCCCTCCATTGGATAGTGGCACTATCCAAGCATGGATAGTGCCACTATCCAAGACGACCGACAGGGGTTCCTCATGTCCGCGCAGGTGATTCCGGGCCGCAACACCGCCGCCGCCGAGGGAGGCATCGTCGTGTTCCTCATCGGGATGCGGATCAACCGCTTCCGGTCCCTGGGCAGCTGGCTCCCGGTGTTCCGGGCCATGCCGCGCATGCTGCGGGAGCTGTCGCAGGACGACGGGAGCGGGTTCCTCGGGTACCGGCTGCTGTTCGGCGGGCCCCGTGTGATCTACGTCGTCCAGTACTGGAAGTCCACGGAGCAGCTCTTCGCCTACGCCTCCCAGCAGGACAAGCAGCACCGGCCCGCATGGGCGGCGTTCAACCGTCGCGCGCGGGCCGGCAAGGGCAGGGTGGGCTTCTGGCACGAGACGTACGCCGTGCCGGCGGGCGGCTACGAGTCCGTGTACGTCGACATGCCCGCCTTCGGGCTGGGCGCCGCGACCGGGGTCGTCCCGGTGGGCCGCCGCGGTGAGACGGCGGCCCAGCGTCTGAAGGCCGGCGAGGGGCGGGCGGCCTGAGGCCGGGGTCCCGGGCTCAGCCGCTGCGGCGCAGGGACTCGGACAGGCGGGCGGCGGCGTCGACGACGGACTGGGCGTGCATGCGCCCGGGGTGCCGGGTGAGCCGCTCGATCGGGCCGGAGACGGAGACCGCCGCCACGACGCGGTTGGACGGGCCGCGCACCGGGGCCGAGACGGACGCCACGCCCGGTTCGCGCTCGCCGATCGACTGGGCCCAGCCGCGGCGCCGTACGCCGGACAGCGCGGTGGCGGTGAAGCGGGCCCCCTGCAGCCCGCGGTGGAGCCGCTCCGGCTCCTCCCACGCGAGCAGGACCTGGGCGGCGGAGCCGGCCTTCATCGGCAGCGTGGAGCCGACCGGGACGGTGTCCCGCAGTCCGGACAGCCGCTCGGCGGCGGCCACGCAGATGCGCATGTCGCCCTGGCGACGGTAGAGCTGGGCGCTCTCGCCGGTCATGTCCCGCAGATGCGTGAGCACCGGCCCGGCCGTGGCCAGCAGGCGGTCCTCGCCCGCCGCGGCGGCCAGTTCGGACAGCCGCGGGCCGAGGATGAAGCGCCCCTGCATGTCGCGCGCCACCATCCGGTGGTGCTCCAGGGCGACGGCAAGACGGTGTGCGGTGGGGCGGGCGAGACCCGTGGCGCCCACGAGCCCGGCCAGGGTGGCCGGGCCGGACTCCAGTGCGCTGAGCACCAGAGCCGCCTTGTCGAGAACGCCGACGCCACTACTGTTGTCCATGCAACGATACTCGCGTCTCACTCTGTGAAACGCAAGTTCAATTTTCCGGCGGACGCGGCACGCTGGAATGCACAGGGCCGCTGCGGCCACTCCCCACAAGGGGGCGGACACGCAGGGCAACGACGAACAGGCCGGCAGAGCGGCCGGTCGGAGGGAATGCGATGGCACGGACACTCGCGGAAAAGGTCTGGGAGGATCACGTCGTACGGCGCGCCGAGGGCGAGCCCGACCTCCTCTTCATCGACCTGCACCTGCTCCACGAGGTCACCAGCCCGCAGGCCTTCGACGGTCTGCGGATGAACGGCCGCCCGGTGCGCCGGCTGGACCTCACCATCGCGACCGAGGACCACAACACCCCCACCCTCGACATCGACAAGCCCATCGCCGACCCGGTGTCGCGCACGCAGCTGGAGACGCTGCGCAAGAACTGCGCCGAGTTCGGGGTGCGGCTGCACCCGCTGGGCGACGTCGAGCAGGGCGTGGTGCACGTCGTCGGCCCGCAGCTGGGCCTGACGCAGCCGGGCATGACGGTCGTCTGCGGCGACAGCCACACCTCCACCCACGGCGCCTTCGGCGCGCTGGCGTTCGGCATCGGCACCAGCCAGGTAGAGCACGTGCTGGCCACCCAGACCCTGCCGCTGGCCCCGTTCAGGACCATGGCGATCACCGTCGACGGCGAGCTGCCCGAGGGCGTCAGCGCCAAGGACCTGATCCTGGCGATCATCGCCAGGATCGGCACCGGCGGCGGTCAGGGCTACGTCATCGAGTACCGCGGCTCGGCCATCGAGAAGCTCTCGATGGAGGCCCGGATGACCATCTGCAACATGTCGATCGAGGCGGGCGCCCGGGCCGGCATGATCGCCCCCGACCGGACCACCTTCGACTACCTGCAGGGCCGTCCGCACGCCCCGCAGGGCGAGGACTGGGACGCCGCGGTCGCGTACTGGAGCACGCTCAGGACCGACGAGGACGCCGTCTTCGACCACGAGGTCGTCATCGACGCCGCCTCCCTGTCCCCGTTCGTCACCTGGGGCACCAACCCCGGCCAGGGCGCCCCGCTGAGCGCCTCCGTGCCGGACCCGGCCGGCTTCGAGGACCCCAGCGACCGCCTGGCCGCCGAGAAGGCCCTGGAGTACATGGCCCTGGAGCCCGGTACGCCGCTGCGGGAGGTGAAGGTCGACACCGTCTTCGTCGGCTCCTGCACCAACGGCCGCATCGAGGACCTGCGCTCCGCCGCCTCCGTCGTCAAGGGTCGCAAGATCGCCGACGGCGTGCGGATGCTGGTCGTGCCCGGCTCGGTCCGGGTCGCCCTGCAGGCCGTGGAGGAGGGCCTGGACAAGGTCTTCAAGGAGGCCGGCGCCGAGTGGCGGCACGCGGGCTGCTCGATGTGCCTGGGCATGAACCCCGACCAACTGGCCCCCGGTGAGCGCTCAGCGTCCACCTCCAACCGCAACTTCGAGGGACGGCAGGGCAAGGGCGGCCGCACCCACCTGGTGTCGCCGCAGGTCGCGGCCGCGACCGCGGTCACCGGCCACCTCTCGTCCCCCGCCGATCTGCCCGGCGCAGCCGTCCTGGAGGCCTGAGAACGATGGAAGCTTTCACCACGCACACCGGCCGCGCCGTCCCGCTGCGCCGCAGCAACGCCGACACGGACCAGATCATCCCGGCCCACTGGCTGAAGAAGGTCACCCGCAACGGCTTCGAGGACGGCCTGTTCGAGGCCTGGCGCAAGGACCCCGAGTTCGTCCTCAACCGGCCCGAGCGCCAGGGGGCGACCGTCCTGGTCGCGGGCCCGGACTTCGGCACCGGCTCCTCCCGCGAGCACGCGGTGTGGGCCCTGCAGAACTACGGTTTCAAGGCGGTCATCTCCGCGCGCTTCGCCGACATCTTCCGCGGCAACTCGTTGAAGAACGGCCTGCTCACCGTGATCCTGCCGCAGGAGACGGTCGAGGAGCTCTGGAAGCTGACCGAGTCCGACCCGACGGCCGAGATCACCGTCGACCTTCAGGCCCGCGAGGTCCGCGCCGAGGGGATCACCGCCCCCTTCGAACTGGACGACAACGCCCGCTGGCGGCTGCTCAACGGCCTGGACGACATCAGCCTCACCCTGCAGAACGAGGCCGACATCACCGCCTACGAGACCAAGCGCCCCTCCTTCAAGCCGCAGACCCTGCAGGTCTGAGCGGTCCGGCGGCCCCCCGCGGCCGCCGCCGGCCCACCTCCGCAGCGCCCCCCGCCCCCACCGGGCGGGGGGCGCTGCGGCGTGTTCGGCTCCACACCTCGTGACAACTCACCGCAGATGACACAATCGGCACATGGAACACGATGGCCAACTCGAGCTGTACGGGTTCCTCGCTGCCAGGTTGAAGCAGGCCCACACCCGGGTGGCGGGTCTGCAAGTGCCGGAGGACGTCAGGATGCAGTTGACCCGGCGGCTGCTCGTCATCACCGCGGCCGCGAAGCACGATCTCGCAGGTGCGGCAAGGCGTCTGGAGGAACTGATGAAGGACCTCGACGAAGGCCGATTCCCCGATCAAAGGTCTTCCTGAGCCCCGAGTTCGTTGCGGCACAAGGGTGATTCGCCCGTTTCGTATTTGATTTGCGGTATATATCCGCCTAGCGTGCGAAAAAGCCCGAACTTCATCGCCGGGCAAGTTTCCGAAGGGGAAGACGTGAACAAGGCGCAGCTCGTTGAAGCGATTGCCGACAAGCTCGGCGGCCGTCAGCAGGCCGCGGACGCGGTCGACGCCGTCCTGGACGCGATCGTCCGCGCGACGGTGAGCGGGGACCGGGTCTCGGTCACCGGCTTCGGCTCGTTCGAGAAGGTGGAGCGTCCCGCCCGCTACGCCCGCAACCCCCAGACCGGGGAGCGGGTCCGGGTCAAGAAGACCTCCGTCCCGCGCTTCCGCGCCGGTCAGGGCTTCAAGGACCTGGTCAGCGGGTCGAAGAAGCTCCCCAAGATGGGAGAGGTCTCCGTCAAGAAGGCGCCCAAGGGCAGCCTGAGCGGAGGCGTCACCGCCAAGGCCACCACCAAGAAGGCCGCCGCGAAGAAGACGACGGCGAAGAAGGCCACCGCTGCCAAGGCGGCCACGGCCAAGAAGACCACCGCCGCCAAGGCCACGGCCAAGAAGACCACCGCGGCCAAGGCGACGACGGCGAAGAAGGCGACCGCCAAGAAGACCACGGCGAAGAAGGCGACCGCCAAGAAGACCGCCCCGGCCAAGAAAGCGCCCGCCAAGTCAGCGGCCCGGAAGACCGCTGCCAAGCGGACCGCGAAGCGGTAACGATTCCGCGGACCCGCACACGCCGACGGGCCGGGTACCCCTGACTCAGGGGCACCCGGCCCGTGCCGTCATGTGCTCAGGCCCCCGGGTCGGGGAAGGTCTGCAGCGTCACGAACACCACCCGGCGCCCGTCCCCGCCGCCCTCGGTGCGGATCCGCACCCGCTGACCGGGCCGCAGCAGCCGCAGGCCCCCGGCGTCGAACGCCGCCGCGTCGAACGGCAGCGGCGTCCCGTCGTCCAGCAGCACGCTGCCGGCGCGGGTCTCGGGGTCGTAGGTGTACGCGGTGGCCTGCATGGGCCCCAGCCTATCGGGCACCGCTTCCCGGAGCGGGTGCGCCCGCGGCCGGGCACCCGGCGGGCCCGGGCCCCGCAGGACCCTCCTGCGGAGCCGCCCGAAGTCCGGGCCGCAGCAGCGCCCGCGTGTGCGGCCCGACCCCCAGCACCAGGGCGGCGGCCAGGTCCTCGCCCGTATCCACGTCCCGGCGCACGGAGTCCACGTCCGGCAGGACGATCTCGTGGGCGCCGGACGCCCGGTGGCGGGCCCGTGAGGGACCCCCGAAGGCCGGCGCGAGGGCGGTCCCGGCGGTGGCCGCCAGCAGCGTGGTGCCGATTCCGGCCGCGTCGGCCAGGAACGACCGTCCTGGGCGCCGGGCGGCCGCGCGGAGCGCCGCTGCCAGTTCGGCGGGCCGCAAGGCCGGGAGATCGGCGTTCAGGGCCGCCACGGCCGCCGTGGGGTGGCGCCTGCGGACCACGTCGGCGCCGTGCCGCAGCGCGGCGTTGAGCCCGGCCGCCGGGGAGTCCGCCTGGACGTGCGCCCCGAGGGCCGACAGCGCGGCCCCGGCGAGCGGATCATCGGTGACGACCGTCACATTTCGTACCGCCTCGCAGGAGAGGGCGGCGGCCACCGTGTCCTGCGCGAAGGCCAGTGCCAGCCCGGGCCGCACGGGGCCGACGGCCTCCGCGAGGCGGCTCTTGGCGGCGGCCAGCGGCTTCAGCGGGACGACGAGCGACCATTCCACGGGTGGTGACACCGAACTATTGTGCTCGGGTCCCCCGGGCCCACCGCCACCCTGCCCCCAAC
>NZ_JARAVK010000410.1:0-5127 GCF_033792765.1 Streptomyces sp. PA03-6a
GGACGCCTGCCGCAGGGACCTCGTACGACCGGAGCTCGCGGGACAGACGGTGGCGGCGATCGCACACCGGTGGGGCTTCGCCAGCCACGCGCACTTCAGTCGTACCTTCCGGGCGGTCTACGGTCTCTCCCCGGCGGAGTGGCGGCAGGCCGGCGCCCTGCAGGTCGCACCCCTCCGGGCAGCCGGCCCGCTCCCCCAGCCGACTGACAGGTGATCAGTCCTGCCGCAGCTGCCCCGCGTCCTCGCCGAGGGCCTCACCGGCGGGCCGGGGCAGCGTGGCGGCGGCCGGTTCCTCCATCCGGGTCAGCGCGACCATCGCGAGATCGTCCTCCGGGAGCGCACCGGCGTGGTCGACGAGGTCCCGGAGGATCTCCCCGAGCGCTTCCGGCAGGCATTCGTGGTCGGCCGGGCCCTGCCGGACCCAGCGCCACGCCGTCGCGCGGTCCATCAGCGGGTAGCAGTGCCCCGCGGCGTCGCGGGCCTCGACGAGCCCGTCGGTGTAGAGCAACAGCGTGTCCCCAGGGGCCAGTTCGAAGCGTTCCTCGATGGCTCCGCATCCCCGCAGAGCACGCAGTCCCAGCGGGGGTGACGGGCAGCCCGCCACAAGGGCGACGCTCCCCCCGCGGGCCCGTACGGGCGGCGGATGCCCGTGGTTGACCATGCGGGCGGACCGCTCGCCGTCCCTCACCTCCAACAGCAGTGCGGTCACGAAGCGTTCGTCCGTGTCGCGGACGGTGCCTTCGGCTTCGGCCAGGTGGCGCAGGAAGCTCTCCTCCAGCCGCGCCGACAGCTCCTCCAGGGTCGCCGCACGCGGGGCCCATTCGCGGAAGGCCCCGAGCACGGCCGCGACGTCCTCGAACGTGGGCAGGCCCTTGCCGCACACGTCACCGATGATCAGGCGGGTCGTCCCGCCTTTGCGCGCGACGGCGTAGAGGTCCCCGCCGACCTGTCCCCGCCCGCCGCAGGCCCGGTAGACGGAGGCGAGCCCCAGCGCCCCGATGCGCTCGGGGAGCGGCCGCAGCAGGGTCCGCCGCACGGTGTCCGAAACGGCGCGCGCCCGCGCCGCCCCGTGGCGGTACCGGTCCTTCATGCGGGCCATCACCACCGCCACGACCCCCGCGGTGACCAGCGGCGCGAGTCCGCACGCGAGACTCGGATGGGCGTACAGCGGCAGGATCACGCACACCGCGCACACCGCGAGCATCCACGCCACTCCGCCCACGACGGCCAAGTGCCGTGTCGGCCGCCCGTCGTCGGGCTCCTCCTCGAACTGTTCGATGTCCGGCATCGGCATCACTCCCTTGGGGTCCGTGCGCGGGGCCGGGGGCCGACGGATCCGCGAACGGTGCCGGACCCGCGCATTGGCGTCCCACTTGTGATGGGACAACTCGACCGTAGGAGGAGTCCCCGCCGGCCTCCTTGCCCCGTTGTGCACGGCCCCTTGCCCACCCGTGCAGTCCCCGCCCACCTGGGCGCCCGGGCGTCGCGCCGGCCCCCGCACGTCCGCGGCTAGCGCTTGGCGAGGCCCGTCAGGGCGTCGCGGAGCGCCGCGCGGGAGGTGATGCCGAGTTTGGGGAAGACCCGGCCCAGATGGCCGCCCACGGTGCGTGGGGAGAGGTAGAGCCGCTCGGCGATCTGCTTGTTGGTCAGGCCGGAGGCCGCGAGGTGGGCGATCTCGACCTCCTGCGGGGTGAGGCCGACGGACTCCGGCCCGTCGGCCCGCTTGACCATCCATCCGGTCGCCTGCAGCGCGCGCCTCGCCCGGTCCGCCCACGGCCGTGCGCCGAGTTGCTCGAAGGTCGCCAGGGCCGCGCTCAGTGACGCCCTGGCGTCGGTGGTCGACCGCGCCTTGCGCAGGCGTTCGCCGTAGGTCAGGGTCACGCGTGCCAGGTCGAAGGGCCACTGCTGGAGGCCGGGGTGCGACAGGGCCCGCTCGAAGTGCCCGATCGCCTCCTCGTCCGCCTCGGCGGCCGTCGCGGCCGAAGCGTCGACGAGCATGGCCCTGCGCGGGGAGAGCGCCGCGATCCCGGCCTGCCGGACGGCGGTCACGTGGGCGGCCGCCTCCGCCGGCCGCTGGGTGCGCACGGCCGCCTCCACCACGTCCCCGGCCACCAGCAGCGCCACCGGCGTGTACGGGGCCAGTTCACCAGGTGGGCTGATGGCCGCCGCGTGCCGGTAGGCGCGTTCGAAGTCGCCGTCCGCCTGCGCGACGAGCACCCGGATGTGGTCCGCCAGGGTCACCAGATGGTGCGCGCCACGGGACGTCCCCCACAGGGCCATCGCGTCGGCTGCCTCCTCCGCGAAGCCGGCTTCGCCGCGCGCCGCCGCAACGACCGCCTTGTAGTAGCGGAAGTACCAGGAGACGGCCTCGAAGGCGTGCTCCTTGCACAGGCGCAGTCCCTCGTCGGCAAGCTCCGTCGTGTCGTCCCACCGGCCCGCGAGGAACGCGTCCGTGCACAGGAGCGGCAGGGTGACGATCTGCCGGCGGCCCTGCGGCAGGACGCGCGATACGGCGTCACGCACGCCGGAGAGCCGGTCGGCGGCGATGCTCGCGGCGCCGATCCGTGTGATCCTCGACGGGGCCGTCTCCTGGGGAAGGCCCGCGATGAGTTCCTCCAGGTCCCCGAGTGCCGCCAGGGCGGTGCGTGCGGGATCGCCCTGGGTGGCGACGTTCACCCCCAGCAGGCGCGGCGCGTCGGGGCCGAGCCGGTCCAGGATCCGGTGGAGGGGCGTCCACAGCTCTTCGCGGCCACCCAGGCAGCACAGCATCAACAACAGGTAGAGGGCCTCCTCCAGGGCCGGGTCGCAGACGCGGTAGGGATGGTCGGCGTTCTCGATCGCGCCGAGGAGTACCTGGTGGGCCGTGTCGATGTCCCCCTCGCCGTCGAGCAGCCGGTGGACCGCGACCGCCGCCGAGTAGAGGGACGCGCGGGCGTCGGAGCCAAAGCGCCGGGCGTCGTCAAGAAGACGGGACGCCATCGTCAGCTCACCGGAGGCGTCCGCGCGTATGTACGCGGCAGTGGCCAGCCGGCGGCCGCGGTCGGCCGCGCCGGGGCTCAGATGCGCGGCCTTGGTGAGAGCCCGGATCGCGGCCATGGCGTCGCCGCGCCGCAGGACCCGGTGGGCGGTGCCCTCCAGCAACGCTGCGACGTGTTCGTCCTGTTCCACGCAGGCCTCCCCCAGGTGCCACGCGCGCTGGTCGGGGCGGTCGTGCAGCACCTCGGCCAGTTCGCCGTGCACGGCACGGCGCTCCGCGGAGGTGGACGCGTCGACCACCGCGGCACGGAACAGCGGGTGCCGGAAGTTCACGCGGTGGTCGAACTCCTCGATCCGCACGAGGCCGTCACGCTCGGCGGCCTCCAGGTCCACCAGGTCGGCCCCGACGCCGAGCCGGTGCGCGGCGGTCTGCACGACGGCCAGGTCCCCCGTCCCCTCCAGCGCGGACACCAGCAGCAGACGACGTGTCGCCGCGGGCAGCTCCGCCACGCACGAGCCGAAGACCTCGCGCAGGCGCCGCGTGAGCGGCAGTGCGGCCGGCGGCCGCTCCAGCCCGGCGCGCTGCGGCCCGGTCAGGGCCGCCGGCAACTCGACCAGGGCCAGTGGATTTCCCTGCGCCACGGCGACGACGCACTCCACGACCGGCCCGGCGAGGTCCGGATGGGACGAGCCGGCCAGGAGCCGCGACGCGCTCTCGTCCAGCGGCAGGACCTCGTGTTCGGCGCGCACGCCGTCCTCGACGGGGCTACGACGACCTTTGCGGACGGCCGCCAGGAACCTGACGCGGCTTCCCGGGAGCCGGCGTGCGGCGAATCCCAGCACGGCCGCGCTCGCCGGGTCCACCGCATCGAGGTCGTCGACGACCAGCACTACGGGCGTCGCGGTGGCCGCGTTGCGGAGCAGTACCAGGGCCGCGTTGGAGACCAGGAACCGCTCGGGCGGGGGTCCCTCGCCGAAGCCCAGGGCCACCCGCAGTGCCTCGCGGTGCGCCCCGTCCAGGGCTTGCGGACCCTCCTCCCACAGCGGGAAGAGCAGCTGGTTGAGCGCCGCGTACTCCACGTCGCTCTCGGACCGTGTGCCCGCCGCCCGCAGCACCCTGGCACCGGCTGCCAGTGCCCTCTGGGCGAGGTGGCCGAGCAGCGCCGTCTTGCCCACCCCGGGCTCGCCGGACAACAGCACCGCGCCACCCGAATCGACGGAGCCCAGCAGACCCTCGATCCGGTCCACGTCCCCCGCGCGACCGACCAGCCCCTGGCGCGTTCCACCGCCGACGTCGGCGGTGTACACGGAGGTTTGCATCGGAGTTTCCGGCTCTCTTGTTCCGGGGCTGGACGGAAGCATTCTCACACGGCACGGGTGGCGTATTCGTGCGGGCCGCCGTGATATCCGACTCATGGCCGCAGGAGAATTCACCTGCGGTATTTCCTATGGACGGCTGCCGGACCACTTCCGTCAAGGGAGCACAGGTCAACGACCTGGGAGCCACCGGATCAGGGCGTTGATCAGCCTTTCCAGCGCGGGCGGCCCGTCCGGGCGGTCCGTCATGACGGTGCGGCCGTCGAATTCGAGGGTGTACTGGAACATGTCGTTTGCCGCCATGTTCATTGTGAAGTCCGGGACGTCTTCCAGCGCCGGGTCACCGAGCAGAATCCGCAATTGCTCGAACCGTGCAGCACCGACCCGGCGCTGCACGGGTTCGCCGTTGTCCATCGTGAGGACGGTGCCGTCACCCCGGAGCGTCACCTGCTGGTGAACGCCTGCGAAGCCGCCGCTGACGGTCATCACCACCAGCTTCTGACGGGGTCCGCGGACGGGCACCGGTGTCGCGGTACGGCTCGGCGAGGACGACGGGGAGGTCGAGGCGGACACGGAGACGGACGCCGACGCGGACGGTGGGCCGGACGACGAAGACGTGGCGGAAGCCGTCGCGGTGACCACCGCGACATCCGCCGGATCCCCCGCCGTCTCGCCGATGGTGAGGGTGCAGCCTGTGCAGCCCAGCACCCCGGCGGCGAGAACCACCCCGGCCAGCACCACCCCGCCCAGTGTCCTCACGGCTCTCTCCCCCGCCAGTCGATCGCCCCAACCGCTGCCTGGATACCACGGAATAGCGCCTTCCGGCCCCGGTCC
>NZ_JARAVK010000411.1:0-5113 GCF_033792765.1 Streptomyces sp. PA03-6a
GCCTGGGGCGTGGCGGGTGCGGAGCTCATGGCGGTGTCCTTCGGCGGTTCGGCGGCTGCGGTCCCTGCTCACGCCCTCGGTAGCAGGAGGTGGATGTCCAATTGGGGCGTTTTGCCCTCTATGGACCACTTTCGCGCTGCGAGGTCATGACCCCGTCCGCCGACTGTCACAGACGTGTCACACCATGCCCGCGGGGCCGGCCCAGGGGGCCGCCTGCCCGCCGACACCGCCGCCCACGGGGGAAGTCGGAGGGCCGGTCAGTCGAGGGGCGGAACGGCGTCCACGTCGAACGGCTCCGGAAGCGGCACGCAGGCGTCGGGGTCCGGCAGCTGCTGCGCCGTCCAGATGCACTTGCCGTTCGGGGTGTAGCGGGTGCCCCACCGCTGGGACAGGGAGGCGACGAGCTGGAGGCCCCGGCCCCCCTCGTCCGTCTCGGAGGCGTGGCGGATGCGGGGCATCGTCAGGCTGTCGTCGGAGACCTCGCAGACCAGGTCGATGTCCCGCAGCAGCCGCAGCGTCATCGGGCCCTTCCCGTGGCGGACGACGTTCCCCACCAGCTCACTGGCGAGCAGTTCCGTCGTCGGCGTCAGCTCCTCCAGACCCCACGCGGACAACTGCTCCCGCACGTGCCCGCGGGCCATCCCCGCCGCCCGCGGGTCCTCGGGGAGCGGCCAGCAGGCGATCCGCTCGGGGGCGAGCGCGTGGACGCGGGCGACGAGGAGCGCGATGTCGTCGCTGGTGGTCCGCCCTACCGGGAGCAGCCCGCAGATGAGGGCGTCGCAGAGCGCCCCCAGGTCCTCGGCGTCCGCGTCGGCCAGCAGGCGCGCCAGATCGCCCAGGCCCTCGTCGATCTCGCGCTCGGAGGACTCGACCAGCCCGTCGGTGAACAGCACGAGCAGGCTCTCCCGGGGGACCTGCAGTTCGACGCTCTCGAACGGCTGCTCCGCGGCCCCCAGGGGCGGGTTCGGCGCCGCCTTCGGAAAGCGCACGGTGCCGTCGGGATGGACGACCGCGGGCGGGGGGTGCCCGGCGCGTGTGACCGAACAGGTGCCGGTGGTCGAGTCGTAGAGCACGTAGAGACAGGTGGCGTAGGAGTCCGCGCCGAGTCCGCCGACGATGTCGTTGAGGTGCCCCATGATCTCGTCAGGGGGCAGTTCGAGACCGGCCAGCGTGTGGACGGCCGTGCGCAGGCGTCCCATGGTGACCGCCTCGGACAGGCCGTGGCCCATCACGTCGCCGATGACGAAGGCGACCCGGCCGGCGGACAGCGGGATCACGTCGTACCAGTCGCCGCCGACGTCCGCGCCCTGCTCGGTCGGCAGGTAGCGGGCGGCGAGGGTGCACGACGGCAGCGCGGGCAGCTCCTGGGGGAGCAGCGCGCTCTGCAGTTCCCGGGAGCGGGTGTGCTCGGCGTCGTACAGGCGCGCGCGTTCCAGGGCGTGGGCCACCAGGGCGCTGATGGCGCTCAGCAGGGTGCGCTCCTCGTCCGTCAGGCGCCGCGGCTGGTCGAAGGCGACCACGCAGACGCCGAAGGTGAGCCCGGAGGCGGTCAGCGGCAGGAAGGCCCAGGACCCCTTCCCGGTCAGGTGCGGGCGGTCGGACATGGCCGGGTACCGCGCCGCGTACTCCTCGGCCGAGGAGACGAACACCGGTCCGCTGGTCGAGATGGCGTCCCACACCGGGTCCTTGGCACCCCGGGGACGGCCTTGGAGGTTGTCGAGGAAGGCCTGCGGGTAGCCGACGGACCCCACGTTGTAGGCCCTGCCGTCCTCGAGCGCCTGCACCAGCAGCCCGGTGGCGCCGAACGGCGGCAGGACACGCTGGGCGACGGCGTCCACCACGTCGCGCGAGGTCGTCGCCTTGGCGAGGGCCGCGGTCAGTTCGGCGATCCGGGTCGCGCGTTCGCCCGCCGCTCGCTCGGCGGCGGCGCGCTCGGCCTCGTGCCTGCGCCGGTCGGTGACGTCGGTGAAGTAGAGCGTCACCCCGTCGGGCAGGGGGACCAGCCGGACCTGGTAGCAGGAGCCCGTGTCCGGCATCCGTACGTCGAAGCTCGTGGGCGCCGCCTTGGCCGCGGCCTCCCGGCAGCGCGACTCCAGGCCGGGGATCTGCCGCAGCGACGGCAGCGTCCAGAGCACCCGGCCGAACAGCTCCTCCTCGGAGGAGCCGAGCACGTCCTCGGCCTCCAGGTTGACGAAGGTGATGCGCCAGTCCTCGTCCGCGGAGAGGAAGCCGTCGCTCATGTACCGCAGGGCGCGGCTCAGCGCGTCACGCGCGGACCGCGACTCGTTGCTCTCCCACGCCGTGCCGATCATCCGGTACGGCTCGCCCCTGTCGTCCAGGACCACCTTGGCGCGGGTCTCGGTCCAGCCGTAGCTGCCGTCGGGGCGGCGCACCCGGTACTCGGCCTCGAACACGCCCCGGTCCCGGATCGCCCTCTCGGCGGTGGCGAGCGTCCACCGAAGGTCGTCGGGGTGGACGACCTTCATCCAGCTCTCGACCCGGGGCACGAAGTCGGAGGGGTCGGTGCCGTAGACGGCCATGGCCGCGTCGTCCCAGGCGAGTTCGCCGGTGCGGATGTTCCAGTCCCACGTGCCCACCTCGACGGCCTTCAGCGCCTGCCGCAACCGGCTGCCGCTGGGTTCCTCGTGCGTGGGGCGGGTCGGGGGCGGTGCCTGGTCCACGCGTTCCTGCGCCCAGGCGGTCACCGCCTCGAGGAACCGCCACTGCTCCTCGGTGGGCTCCCCGGCCGAGCCGGTGACGACGGTCAGCGACCCCACCGAGCTCACCCCGTCGGACAGGGCCACGGAGGCCAGTCCCGTGCCGGGCCATCCCTTTGCCGTCCCGGGCCGGCCTGCGCCGGCCGATCCGTCGGCCGCCCACACGCGGCCGTGCCGGCGTACGGCGCGCGCCGGGACCGCCGGGCTCTCCTGGTCGATGATCTCCCAGGGGCGTACGTACCCCGGTGACAGTCCGACCGTGGACACCAGGCGCAGCGCCGACATCGGCCCGCACAGGTGGACCGTGCCGCCCAGCCCGTCCAGCTCGGCGACCGCGTGCTGCAGCGCGAGCCGGAGCACCTCGCCCTCACCGATGCCCTTCTCCACATCGGCGAGGAGCGCCAATCGGTCGTTCACGATGTAAATGTACATTTATGGAGCAAAGCTGGCAGGCGAGGCAGGCCTTACTCCGTGGTGGTCCGGTTCCGCTCGGGCTCCCCGGGGCCGCCGGGGCACGGGGCGCGGTCGGGGGCCTCCTGGACGTGCAGGAGGAAGAGGGCGTTCAGCACGTCGTCCGACATGCCGGCGAGGAGGGCTTCCGGTGTCGTGGCCATCGCGTGCGCGAGGTCGTCGACCAGGTGCGCCAGACCGTCGATGCCGGACTCCTGCGCGCCGGAGGCGGCGTCGGGGCCGGCGGGGCCGTGGGGAGCGGCGGCGTGGCGATGGGTGGTCGTCTGGTTGCTCATGGGCGTCTTCCGAACGGGGCGGGGGGTGACCGCGGCGGGCGGCCGTGCGAGGTGTGCCGGACACGGCCAAGGTTGCGTCATCGCGGCCGAGCCGGCCACGGAACGCTGTTCCTATGCCTCCCGGTACCAGGCGGGGAGCGGGGGGAGCCGTGTCCTGCCCGGTACGGGCAGGACACGGCCCGGGGTCAGGCGGCCGCGACGCGCTGCGCGACTTCCTTGCCCTTGGTGGTCGCGTCCTCCAGTGCCCGGGTCCACGAGGCCTCGGCCAGCGGGACGAGCTCGGCCATGGCGGGGTTCGAGGCCGCCGCGGTCAGTTCGGGGACGATGAAGTCCAGGTCCAGGCCCATGTACTCGCCGAGGATGGACCGCAGGTAGTTCTGGACGTACTCGGAGGACTCCCGCGGGGTGCCCGGAGCGTAGGAGCCGCCGCGGCTGGCGATGACGGTCACCGGCACGCCCTTCACGCTGGAGGTGTCGCCGGTCGTGCGGCCGACCATGAGCACGTGGTCGATCCAGCTCTTGAGCGTCGACGGGATCGTGAAGTTGTACATCGGGGCGCCGAGGAGCACGGCGTCGGCCTTCTCCAGTTCCTCGATCAGGGCCAGACGGCCCGCGAAGGCCGCCGCCTGTTCGGGGGTGTGCGACGGGGCGTCGACGAAGGCGGCGGAGAAGCCGTGCAGATCGAGGTGGGGGAGCGGGTCCGCGGCGAGGTCGCGGTAGACCACGGTGCCGTCCGGGTGCTGCTCCTGCCATGCGTCGCGGAAGGTCAGCGCGACGGTGCGGGAGCGGGAGTCGGAGCCCGGGTGGAGGGAGGAGTCGAGGTGCAGCAGGGTTGCCATGTGAGTTCCAGGTGCGTCAGACGTGTGCGTGTCCCCGTGGGGCGGCTCCCCGGCGTCATGACGCCGGGGAGCCCGGTGGCCCGCGTCGCCGGGGGGATGCGAGGTGCGGGTCCCACGGCTCCACCGTGATGCACCCGGGTCCCGCGGGCCAAAGAGAGGATTAGCCGCTAACTTTTGGTAAGTATCTGGTCGTGGGGCGGTGAACTGCCGTCGGTGGAAAGGGAGTCGACCGCGAAGGGAGTGGCCTGCCACGGCCGCCACACGGGCGTCATGGCGCGCCGCAGCGCCGCTCGGCCCGGCCGACGGTGCGTGTGCGGCGGTACGCCGAAGGCTCCCCGGTCCGGAGGAGTCAGGACGGGGAGCCTGGGCGGTTTTCCGCGGAGGGGTGCCGGGGCGCGCGGTGTGCGCGGCAGACGCGCGGCCAACTCAACTCCGGGGCAGCGGAGTTGGTTGTTCCCTCTGGTGTCGGCCCGGCGCAGGCGCATGCGCGGGCGCGGGTCGGTGAGGTCGGGGGCGGGACGGCGCGGGCGGTGTTCAGGCCCGGGCGGTGTTCAGGCCCGGGCGGCCGCGTCGCCGGAGCCGGGGGTGTCGAGCGGGCGGCGGTGGGTGCCCATGCCCCGGACGCCGATGGAGGTGATGCGCTCACCGGCGGGCCGGCCGCGGTGCCGTCCGGTACCGGAGGCGGTGGCCGGGGTCTGCAGGCGCCGTACCGCCACGAAGGCGTTGTTGAGCAGGCCGCCGGACTTCGTCGTCGGGATGGGCATGGTGTTCTCCGGGTCTTTCGGTGTGCCGGTGGCGGCGCGGGTGGGGG
>NZ_JARAVK010000412.1:0-5079 GCF_033792765.1 Streptomyces sp. PA03-6a
GCTGTGGGGCGGGCCCGACTGGGGGCTGCGCCGCCTGCTGTACGCCGACCACCACACGGGCGCGGACCACACGGGTGGGGACGCCCACAGCCGGGCGGGCATCGCCGGTTCCGCGCCCCGGCACCGCGGTTCGAACCGGGCCGCCGCCGGATACCTCGTCAACTACAACGCCGCCTGCTTCCTCAGCCTGGCGCTGGCGGCGCGGCCCCCCGTCGGCTCCGCCGCCTGGACGGACGACGAGTGGCGCGAGGACTGTGCGCGGGCGGCCGTCGTCCAGCTCAACACCAGTCTCCGGGTCACCCGCAGCCAGTTCTCGGCGGCCTGGGCGGAACGCGACACGGACCTGCGCCCGCTGTTCACCGGCCGTCTGGGCGGCGGGCCGGTGGCGGGCTGGAGCGAGATCGGACGCAACTGGGCACGGTTCACGGGCATCGACGTCGAGGAACCGGCCGGCGCCCCCTCGTGAGCCACCGCCCGCCCACGAGGCACCGCGTGGCGCGCGGGCGGCGGGGCGGCGTACTCCACCGCCGCCCGCGGCGTCGTTAAGGTCGCGGCATGTTAGCTGTGTTGGTCAACGGACTGCCCGGAGCGGGGAAGACGACCCTCGCCCGGATGCTCGCCCGCGAACTGGAGCTCCCGCTGTTCAGCAAGGACTCCGTGAAGGAGACCCTGGCCGACGCGCTGGCCGCGCTGCGCCCGGCGGGGGGCGGCGGGCGGGAGTGGAGCCGCTGCCTCGGGGCCGCGGCGGGCGAGACGTTGTGGACGCTGCTGGCCGACGCACCGATCGGGGCGGTGCTGGAGAGCCCGTGGCTGGCGCACATGCGTCCCGTGGTGGCCGCGGGCCTGGCGCGGGCGGGCGCGTCCGAGGTGCACGAGGTGTGGTGTGCCGTGCCGCCCGACACCGCGCGCCGCAGGTTCCGGGAACGGGCGCCCGCGCGGCACCCGGTGCACACCGAGGGCGCGCGCTTCCCGGAGGAGGAGTGGCGGTTCTGGACCGAGATGGCCGAACCGCTGGGCCTGGGCAGCGTGCACCGGGTGGACACCTCGCGCCCGGTGGACGTCGCGGCGCTCGCCCGCCGGATCGCGGGCGGCCCGTCCCCGGCGCCGTGACGTCCGGCGGGGGTGTGGGTGAAGCGCTTGTCCGGCTCCCGCGCGGCGCCTAGCGTGTGTTCCCGTCGGCGGCGGCACGGGAGGGGGACCCGGGGGTGGAGCGGACGTCGCGTGACCTCCGCGCGGCCGCCCGCGCCGGGCCGCGCGGGCCCGGGAACGCCCGCGCGAGGACCGCGGGCGGCGGGTCGCCGTCCCCACCGCGCACCCTTCCGCGACCTGCGTCCGGGGAGCGCCGCGCCGACCGCACCCGCGCGCACCGGCGCCACAGCGCAGCGAACGGCAGACCGGCATCGAGGGCCGACCGAGGAGTCGTATGACCATGCCCGCGCACCCGTCCGGCTCCCCGGCCGCGCGGCCGGAACTCCCCTACTACGAGGACTTCTCCCCCGGCCACGGCGCCCTGCCGCCCCGGGCCTGGGTGCCCGCCTCCGACGCGGCCCGGCTGAACCTGGGCGGCATGTGGTGGTTCCGGCTCTCGCCGACCGCCGGGGCCGAGGACACCTCCTTCGCCCGGCCGGACTTCGACGCCTCGCGCTGGGACATCCTCGCCGTCCCCGGCCACTGGGTGCTGGGCGGCCACGGCGCGCCCGCCTACACCAACGTCCGCTACCCCTTCCCCGTCGACCCGCCCCGGGTCCCCACCGAGAACCCGACCGGCGACCACCGGCACGCCTTCGCGCTGCCGGACGACTGGCCCGCCGGCGGCGAGACCGTGCTGCGCTTCGAGGGCATCGAGTCCTGTGCCAGGATCTGGCTCAACGGCCGTGAGGTGGGGGTCTTCAAGGGGAGCAGGCTGCCCGCCGAGTACCCCGTCGGGCACCTGCTGCGGCCGATAGGGAACGTGCTCGCGGTCCGCGTCCACCAGTGGTCCTCGGCCAGTTACCTGGAGGACCAGGACATGTGGTGGCTGCCGGGTGTCTTCCGGGACGTCACGCTGCTGCACCGGCCCGCCGGCTGCGTCGCCGACTTCTTCGTGCACGCCGGCTGGGACCACACCACCGGCGAGGGCACCCTGCGCGTGGACGCCCCGTCGGGCGGCCGGGTCACCGTGCCGGAGCTGGGCGTCGACGTGGCGGTGGGCGAGCCGGTCAGCGTGCCCGCCGAGCCGTGGAGCGCCGAGGTCCCGCGGCTGTACGAGGCCGTGCTCACCGGCGCGGGCGAGCGCGTCCCGTTCCGCGTCGGCTTCCGTACGGTCGCGGTCGAGGACGGGGTGCTGAAGGTCAACGGCCGCCGGATCCTGTTCCGCGGGGTCAACCGCCACGAGTTCCACCCCGAGCACGGCCGCGCGCTGGAGATCGCCACCATGCGCGAGGACCTGCTGCTGATGAAGCGTCACAACATCAACGCCGTGCGCACCAGCCACTACCCGCCGCACCCCGCCTTCCTCGACCTGTGCGACGAACTGGGCCTGTGGGTCGTCGACGAGTGCGACCTGGAGACCCACGGCTTCGCCGGGACCGGCTGGGAGGGCAACCCCGTCGACGACGACCGCTGGACCCCGGCGCTGCTGGACCGTGCCGCCCGCATGGTCGAGCGCGACAAGAACCACCCCAGCGTGCTCGTCTGGTCGCTGGGCAACGAGTGCGGCACCGGCCGCGGCCTGACCGCCATGGCGCGGTGGATCCGCGACCGGGACCCGGACCGGCCCGTCCACTACGAGGGCGATCCGACCTGCGCCGACACGGACCTGTACTCCCGCATGTACGCCGGGCACGCCGAGGTCGAGCGGATCGGCAGGCGCGAGGAGGCGCCACTGGACGATCCCGTGCTCGACGCCAGACGGCGCGCGATGCCCTTCCTGCTGTGCGAGTACGCGCACGCCATGGGCAACGGACCGGGCGGACTGGGCGAGTACCAGCGGCTGTTCGAGACCCACGAGCGGCTGCAGGGCGGCTTCGTCTGGGAGTGGATCGACCACGGCATCGCACGCCGCACCCCCGACGGGAGGCGCTGGTTCGCCTACGGCGGCGACTTCGGCGAGGAGCTGCACGACGGCAACTTCGTCTGCGACGGGCTGCTCTTCCCGGACCGGACGCCCTCGCCCGGTCTGGTCGAGTACAAGAAGGTGATCGAGCCGGTGCGGATCGAGGGCGACCCGCTCGGGGGCACGGTCCGCATCACCAACCGCCATGACGTCGCGGATCTTTCGCACCTGCGCTTCACCTGGTCGTACGAGGCGGACGGGGTGGCCGTCGCCGAGGGTGACCTGGAGGTGCCGCCGCTGGCCGCGGGCGGCACGACGGAGCTGAAGCTGCCGGAGCCCGCGGCGGCGGGAACGTCCGGGGAGGCGTTCTGGCTGGTGCGGGCGGTCCTGGCACGCGACACCCCGTGGGCGCCGGCCGGCCACGAGGTGGCGTGGGGCCAGTGGCCCGCCGCGGAACGCCCGGGCGGCCGGCGAACGGCCCCCGAACCCGAGCGCCCGCACCGCCCCCGGCACGCCGAGGGCGGTGTGGTGCTGCTGGGCCCGGGCACCTTCGACGCGGCCACCGGCGAACTGCGGCTGCTCGACGGCTTCGCCCTCGCGGGTCCCCGGCTGGACGTGTGGCGGGCCCCGACGGACAACGACCTCGGCGCCCCCTGGCAGTCCGGCCCGCGCTTCGGCCTGCTGTGGCGGGAGGCCGGACTGCACCGGATGCGGCACCGGGTGGACGGCGTCGAGGCCGGGGACGACGCGCTCACCGTCACCACGCGGGTCGCCCCGGCCGCCGCCTCCTTCGGGCTGCGCACGGTCTACCGGTGGACCGCCGACGGCGACCGGCTGCACCTGACGATGGACGTGACCCCCGAGGGGCGGTGGACGCTGCCGCTGCCCCGGCTCGGCGTCCGCCTCGGGCTGTGCGGCACGCTGACCCGGGCCGAGTGGTACGGCGGCGGCCCCGGCGAGGCCTACCCCGACACGCGGGCCGCGTCCCGGATCGGGCTCCACACGGCGACGGTCGACGCGCTGCAGACCCCGTACGTCCGCCCGCAGGAGAACGGGGCGCGCGCCGACGTGCGCCGGGTGCGGCTGCGCCGGGAGGACGGGACGGGGGTCGCGATCGAGGGCGGCCCGCCCTTCTGGTTCACCGCCCGTCGCTGGACCGGCGAGGAACTGGACGCCGCCGCCCACACCTGCGACCTGGTGCCGGGGAACATCCTGTGGGTCAACCTCGACCACGCCCTGCACGGCATCGGCAGCCAGTCCTGCGGGCCCGGCGTGCTGCCCCGCTACCGGCTGGAGGCCGCCGAGGCCTCGTTCGGCTTCACCTTCACCACCCTCGCGGACGGCCGGTGACCGCCGTCCTGCGGGAGACCACGCCCGCGGCGCGGCCCTTCAGCCGGCCCGCGGTGGTGGCGTCCTGCGCCGGGTTCGTGCTCATCGGCGCCCTCCAGGCGCTGTACGGTCCCGCGCTGCCCGCCCTGCGGCAGGAGCACGGGCTGTCCCCGTCCATGGCCGGGCTGGGGCTGAGCGCGCACTTCGTCGGCGGTGTCGCGGGGGTGCTCGTCTTCGACGCGGTGCGCGGCCGGATCGGCGACCGCAGGCTGCTGACGGTGGCGTACGCGCTGATGGCGGCGGGCAGCGGGGCCTTCGCGCTCGCGCCGGACTGGCCGGTCGCGCTGGGCGCGGCGCTGCTGACGGGGCTCGGCTTCGGCGGCATCGACTACGGCCTCAACCAGCTGTTCGCGGTGGGTTTCGGGGACCGCGGCGCGGCGATGCTCAACGTCCTCAACGCCCACTTCGGGATCGGCGCGGTCGCCGGGCCCGCCCTGCTCGCCGCGCTGGGCCCGGACCGCTACGCGTCCGTGTTCGCCGGATGCGCCGTCCTCGCCGTCGCCCTCGCGCTGTGCACGCGCGGGGTGCGGACGCAGCCTCCCGGGCCCGCGCCCGCCGCCCGGCCTGGGGCGCGGGGGCGGCTGGTCACACCGGTGCTGCTGGGGTTCGTGGTGCTGTACGTCCTCCATGTGGGGGTGGAGGCGGGGGTCGGCGGC
>NZ_JARAVK010000413.1:0-4970 GCF_033792765.1 Streptomyces sp. PA03-6a
CTAGGCAACCAGGAGCGCGTCATCGTCACCCTCATCTACCTGCGAAAACTGTGCACCCTGGATGTCCTCGCCGACGCCTTGGGCGACGTGAGCAGGTCCCCATCGGCAACGTCGTCCGAGAACTGCGGCCCCTGCTCCAACAAGGCGGCCACCTGCCACCACCGGGAACCACCCGATACCGCACCGCAGCCGAACTCCTGGCCACGACAACACCTTGATTCTTTACGGCTCCACTACGCCCGCAACCTGCTCTCGCAAGTCCCGAAGTCGGCCCAGCCGTCGGTGGCCACGCTGCTGCGGACGGTCTTCGAACAGCCCGACACCACCGCAGTCCACACCCAGCTGAAGCAGGTCATGAACGCCCTGGACAAGAAGTTCCCCAAGGCTGCCGAGCACCTGGATGCAGCCCAACACGACCTGCTGGCCTTCACCGCCTTCCCTCGCGAGATCTGGCGGCAGATCTGGTCCAACAACCCCCAAGAACGACTCAACAAGGAAATCCGGCGCCGCACCGACGTGGTCGGCATCTTCCCGGACCGCACCGCCGTGATCCGCCTCGTCGGCGCGGTCCTGGCCGAGCAGAACGACGAATGGACCGAGGCCCGCCGCTACATGGGCCGCGACCTCCTCGCCAAAGCCCGCCTCCACCCGATCGAGTCACGAAACGACGACACCGCCCTGCCCACCACACTCACCGCCTAGCCTCAAAGAAGAGATCACCGAGTGGCCGTCGATACACCACTCCCACGGACGTGACCGTTGAGGTTCTCACACAGCGCCATCATGGAGCCTCACGAAGCGGGCGTTGGTCCTACGTGCGGCGGTGCAGGGCTTGAGTGCGGTGCTTGACCTACGCGATCTTCATGCCGCCGTATGCCCCGCATGCCGAGTCGGTGAGGTCAGCGAACTCAGAGACGAAGAGTGCCCATTTGAGCTGCTTGTTTCTGGTTTTGTAGGGTTTCCCCGCAGATCACCGAGCCCGAACTCCGGGTCGCTGTGGCGAGGCCAGCGCAAGCGGAGAGGTAGCCATCGGTGGAAAGGTGCTGCCTTCGGCGCTGCGGATCTGGGCCGGCGTCCCCAGTCCACCCGTTGTCCCCGAGTGATGATCGAGGACAACGGGCAGCATTAGCCATCAGCGCTCAAGTGAGAGGCAGTTGGTAAGCGCCTCCGCAGCGGCTTTGTCGCGGGATCCGACGGAACATCAGTGCGGGCGCCCAAGGCATGCTGATGTGCACGGATGATGGTGAAGTCCGCCGAGATACCCCAAGTCGTTCTCCCCAACCGCGTCGGCCTCGGCTCGGACCAGCAACAGACGCTCCCACATCCCGTCCGCCACACCACAGACAGCACCGTTCACAGATCGTCTTCCATGGCCCGAACCGCAGATCACGCAACTGCACACCATTCTGTACCCGATACAGAATGCCGTCGCTCACCTGCCGGTGGTCCACACCACAGCGCCCGTTGCTGACCGGCAGGGCGACCGTAGCCGTCGGTACTCTGCGGCAGTCAGAACGCTGCATCCCATGTTCACATCAGCGACTGAACATCGAGTAGCCATGTGATCGGCTGGACCAACACCCGGCAAACGGGCGAGCAATCAGGGGGCAGCGGGTGATGTTGGCAGCGCGCCAAATCGAGCTCGGTTCGCTGACCCTGGCGCGAGCGTTGCCGCTATCGTAAGCGCCGAATAGAGTGCGCTCTCCTGACTGTCTACATCGAAAACATGGCTGCCTGCGTACCACAGGCCATCCTTGCCGTTACGGCGTTGCAGCACCGCCTGTGCCCGGATGAAGTCTGGCGTCAGTATCGGATGACGAAAATCCATGCTGGCTAGCAGTTGCTTCGGCTCTTCACGGCGGTGCAGCGCCCAGCTCTTGAACACGTCGACGTCACCACGCAGCCGTGCATAGGAGATCGACGCCTCGCAGTACTCACCATCGCGGGTGATGTTGAAGGATGACCAGTCGGCCTTCGAGGCCGGCATGTAGACGGGATCCTGGTGGATCGCGATCCGAGCTGGCATGTAGCGAAATCGTCCGTAGGTACGGACGAGCGGGTCAGTATGGGGCATCTGGGCCACCAAGGCTGCAGCAGGCTCGGGTGGCAAGGCGAGCACGACTTGATCTGCGAGGTGAACCCGTCCTCGGGCGTCAGTGATCCTGTACCGGCCCCCCTGCCTGGCAAGTCCTACAGCTCGCGTATTCACCAGTGTGGTCACGTTGGTGAACTCGTCAGCTATAGCCGCCACAACGGCTTGCAGCCCGTCGCGTGCATTGACGTATTCCGTCCTCGCTTCAGCCCCCTCGCCAACCAACGGACGGACAGCAAGCGCCAAAGCCGCACGCGCGGAAAACTCCTTGACCTGACTGATCGTGGCGCCGTTCACCGAGGCTACGTAGGGATAGACGAAATTCTGCTTCAGCTCCTCGTCAACCCCCATCGTCTCGACGAGGTCGGCAACGGTGACGTCCCAGTCCCTGCGGGTCTCTAGATCCTTTGCCCTGCCCATCAACTCCGCCACCGCCTGCAAAGCAGGCAGATACTGCAGAACGTTGGTAATTGGCCGGTCAATGCTAGGTGACACCATGACGGGAGTTGGCACACCGTACTGAATGACGGTGTTGTCTAACTGATTCGGTACCGTAGGCACCTGGAGAACCGACGTTACAAGTTGATTGTAAATTGGGTGCGATGCAGGCCCGAAGAATTGCGCGCCCATGTCGATCATCACCCTACGGCCCTGGGATGTATCGATGGGGAGACTGGCTGCGTGACCTCCCAACTGGGAAGCTGTCTCCAGCAGTGTCACGTCATGCTGCCCGTCGAGCAGCCAGGCGCTCGCGACACCAGCGACACCGCCGCCAATGATCACGACCCGCTGCCGCGAACGGTCGGTCACGGAAGCGTTTGCTCGCTCAGCCCCAACGATAGCGTTCGTCAGCGCCGCTACTGCGCCCATGCTTGCCGCAGCCATAACACTTCGCCGCCCGAGGCGGGGCGTATCGCTGTCATGAATCATATGGATACCTTTCTTTTTGTCGCGCTTGAAAAAGGAATCGCTTCCACTCGCCAGACCGATGACCCGCGGCTCACGTGGAGTAGATACTCACCGCAGCTGCGAATCGCTGATATAGCCGGAGCCGATCAGCAACTTCCTGTAGTTGGACTTATCGACCACCACCGGCTCCAGAAGACGAGCGGGAACGACTTTGTTGCCATTGTCGTACTGCTCTGTGTCGTTGACGACCGGCTTTCCACCCTTGATGATCGCTTCTGCCATATCTACGGCTACGGTAGCCAGCTTCCTGGTGTCCTTGAAAACCGTCATCGATTGCTTGCCTGCGATGATCTCCTTGATCGAGTCAACCTCAGCGTCCTGGCCAGTCACCAGCGGCATCTTCTTGTCGCCCGAGCCGTAGCCATCGTCCGTAAGGGCTTTGACCACTCCGCGTGAGATGCCGTCATAGGGGGAAAGAACTGCGTCAACCTCGGCGGAGCCATAGTGTTCACGCAAACGGGTCGCCATCGTAGCTTCGGCATCCTCACCGCTCCAGTGCAGAATTGTCACTTGACTGGTGCGGATATTGTTACTTTTGACAACGATTTTCCCGTTCCTGATCCACTTTATCAAAACATCCATGGATCCGTTATAAAAAATTCCAGCATTATTGTCATCGGGATCTCCCGCAAACAATTCAACATTAATCGGGCCCGCGCCTTCCTTGAGCCCGAGCTTATTTATAATGTAGTTTCCTTGGAGCTGCCCAACTTTGTAATTATCAAAGCTGGCATAATAGTCCACATCGCTGGTGCCCATCAGAAGTCGGTCGTAGGCAATGACCTTTACACCCCTACTTGACGCAACCTTCAGCACATCCCCGAGCTCATAACTGTCAACGGCGCTGATGATCAGAACCTTGTCGCCCTGGTCTACCATGGCTTGGACTTGCTCGGCTTGCAGCCCAGCGTCCTCATTTGCAAATTTTAGATGCGCCGTATATCCCGAATCCGTGAATGCCTTGGCCATACTCTCGCCCTCGGACACCCAACGCGTCTGAGCCTTGCTCGGCATTGATATACCTACGGAAACCCGGCTCTCGTCAGAACCATTGCCACACGAGGCGGTGCAGCACATGGCTAGAAGAACAATGGCAGCCGGCACCGCCGAACGCCCGTAAACACTTCTCAAGGAACGCAAGAT
Organism: Streptomyces sp. PA03-6a; assembly: GCF_033792765.1. Taxonomy (NCBI): domain Bacteria; kingdom Bacillati; phylum Actinomycetota; class Actinomycetes; order Kitasatosporales; family Streptomycetaceae; genus Streptomyces; species Streptomyces sp. PA03-6a. The sequence continues at coordinate 4,205 of NZ_JARAVK010000413.1, forward strand.
GTCAATCCTTCTACGTGGCATCGGCAAGTTATTGCAATTTCTGCCCGACGCGCCTATGGAGACCACCCTGATGTGGCAATTTTCACAGGATTACAAAACGCCACTTGTACGGCTCTACAATTCCCGATCATGACCACGTAAGCCATCTCAGGAAGCGTCTCGCCGACACTTGCTTTCACACCCGGAGGCTGGTACCACACGAGAGCTAGTTACCCCGCTCACTGTCGCTGCTAAGAAGAGCGATCGCGCGCGCTGCGCTCGTCGACGTTTCGACTGGGCGTGGCATTTCCTAGCATCACAAGGAGTGCACCTATAGATGTTAGGCACTCAAATGATGAGCGCACAAGATCCCCTCGCTGGCAAAATACGCGAACCAGAAACCCAGTCGGATCAATACACGTATGCGCGAAACGCCTTTTGCAGTCCACGAAAAATCGCGAAAGCGGAGGATGTCGCACGGATTCCACCCGAAAGATGCGTGCCACAATAGCGAAACGTACGGTGCAAATATTGAAGCAAAGCGCCATGATCATAGAACTTAAGCGTCAAGGCGCGGCGGACCCGACCTCCGCGTATCGCAACCTCTGGCTGGTACAGTAAGCAGCTATTTGACCACATGAATCCGTCTTGTCGAAATAGCCCGCTGGATGCAGGGGCGCCGGCTACGGGGTTGCGTCCTTGGAAGTGGTGTAGCGGGTTGGACCTGATGCGGGGGTTTGCTCCGGCGTCTGGGTTGGTGCCCGCATAGACAAACGGCCACCGGCTG
>NZ_JARAVK010000414.1:0-4966 GCF_033792765.1 Streptomyces sp. PA03-6a
AGGGGTAAGTGGGGAGGGGCGCGGCCGCGGCCGCGCCCCTCCCCACTTACCCCTCTTGTTCACTCGTTCCGATGGGAGCGCTCCCGTATGACAGCGTCCGACATTCGTCCCGCAGCGAGCGGCACCGCCGCAGTAGGCGGCCACCAGTTCCCGCCCGGCTTCCTGTGGGGTGCGGCCACCGCCGCGTACCAGATCGAGGGCGCCGCTGCAGAGGACGGGCGCACCCCGTCGATCTGGGACACCTTCAGCCACACCCCCGGCAAGGTCTTCGAGGGCCACACCGGCGACGTCGCCGCGGACCACTACCACCGGTTCCGTGACGACGTGCGCCTCATGGCCGACCTCGGCCTGAGCGCCTACCGGTTCTCCGTCTCCTGGTCCCGCGTCCAGCCCACCGGCCGCGGGCCGGCGGTGGAGCGCGGCCTCGACTTCTACCGCGCGCTCACCGACGAGCTGCTGGAGCACGGCATCCAGCCGGCCGTCACCCTTTACCACTGGGACCTGCCGCAGGAGCTCGAGGACGCCGGCGGCTGGCCCGCCCGCGACACCGCGGAGCGCTTCGGCGAGTACGCGCGGATCGTCGCCGAGGCCCTCGGCGACCGCGTCCAGCTGTGGACCACCCTCAACGAGCCCTGGTGCAGCGCCTTCCTCGGCTACGGCTCCGGCGTCCACGCCCCGGGCCGCACCGACCCGGTCGCCGCCCTGCGCGCCGCCCACCACCTCAACCTCGGCCACGGCCGCGCCGCCGAGGCGCTGCGCTCGGTCCTCCCGGCCCGCGCCCAGCTCGGCATCACGCTCAACCTGCACCAGGTCCGCGCGCTCACCGGCTCCGCCGCCGACGTGGACGCCGCGCGCCGCATCGACGCCGTCGGCAACCGGGTCTTCACCGGCCCCCTGCTCAAGGGCGCGTACCCGCAGGACCTGCTGGAGGACACCCGCGGCCTGACCGACTGGTCCTTCGTCCAGGACGGCGACCTCGCCGCGATCAAGCGCCACCCGCTGGACGTGCTCGGCATCAACTACTACACGCCCACCCTGGTGTCGGACGGCGCTTCCGTCGACGGGCCGCGCAGCGACGGCCACGGCTCCAGCGCGTTCTCCCCCTGGCCGGGCGCGGACGACGTCGCCTTCCACCAGCCCCCTGGCGAGCGGACGGCGATGGGCTGGTCCGTCGACCCCACGGGCCTGTACGACCTGCTGATGCGGATGAACCGCGAGTTCCCCGACCTGCCGCTGCTCATCACCGAGAACGGCGCGGCCTACGAGGACTCCGTGGGCCCCGACGGTGCCGTGCACGACCCCGAGCGCGTGGAGTACCTGCGCGTCCACCTGGAGGCGGTCCACCGCGCGATGCGCGACGGCGCCGACGTGCGGGGCTACTTCCTGTGGTCCCTGATGGACAACTTCGAGTGGGCGTACGGGTACGACAAGCGCTTCGGCGCGGTCTACGTCGACTACGAGACGCAGGAGCGCATCCCGAAGTCCAGCGCACTCTGGTACGCGGGCGTCGCCCGCACGGGCGCGCTCCCCGACGCGGCGGAGGCGGACACCGCGTCCTGACGGACCGGCGGGACGCGGCGCACTACTCGGAGGGGGGTGCCGCGTCCCGTCCCACGCCGCGGAGGAACTCCGTCCACGCGGCGGGGGTGAAGGAGAGGGAGGGGCCGTCCGGGTCCTTGCTGTCCCGGACGTGCACGCGGTGGGGGGTGGTGGCGACCTCGACGCAGTTGCTGCCTTCGGTGTCGCTGTACGTCGACTTGCGCCAGGACAGTTCGCCGCTCATGCCTCACCCGCCATCCGCTTGATGAACCGCGCCGATTCGTCGGCGCCGAGGGCCTCCGTCCGGATCATGCCATGCCGTTGCGTCAGCGCACCCACCTGTTCGGGGTCCGCTGTCAGCAGACTGAGGGACTGCCCCTCCGTGAGGGCGAGGCGTTCGTGCTCCCGGGTCTCCAGCAGCACGATGGGCCCGTTGAGTCCGGGGTGAGCACCGGCGGCGAAGGGCAGCACCTGCAAGGAGACGTTGCGCAGCTCGGCCACCTCCAGCAGGTGCACGAGCTGCCGCTTCGCCGTGTCCGTGCCACCCACGGGACAGCGCAGGGCCGCCTCGTACACCACGAAGCTGAACTCGACGGGTGGACTGCGCCGCAGCAGTGACTGGCGTTCCAGCCGTGCCCGGACCCGTTCTTCCAGGACCGCGTCGTCAAGCGGCGGCCGGTGCGCTCCGAGCAGCGCGCGCACGGTGGCCTCGATCTGGAGCAGCCCGGGGATCAGCAGCGGTTCGTACGACCAGAGGCTCACCGCCTCCGCTTCGTAGCGGAAGAAGTCCTGGGACCTCGCCGGAAACTTCTCCGGCTTGAGGTACGCCTCCGCTGCGGCCAGCTTCCCCTGGGCCCCGCACAGATGATCCGCGATCTGCAGGAAGCGGGAACTGGGCCGGCGTCGGCCCTGCTCCATGGACTTCACGGTCTCGTAGCCGTACGCCGCCTCGCGCGCCAACTGCTCGCGCGTGACGCCCGCTTGCTCACGCCAGAGCTTGACCTGGTTGCCGCAGTACCGCCACGCCATCGGCGGCTGGGTCACCTCGCCGGTCATACGCACCCACCCCCGCACTCCCCGTGGTCACAAGACTACGGAACGGCGCTGTCAGCCGCGTCCGAAGCTGTGGAAGCGGCCGATGGCCGTGAAGCCGCGGCGCGCGTACCACTGCCGGGGCCAGTCGTCCGCGTCGGCGACGAGGAAGCGGGTGGCGCACCCGGCGTCGACGGCCTCGCGCAGCGCCGTGGACAGGACGGCGTCGGCGTGGCCGCGGCCGAGGTGGGCCTCGGAGGTGATGAGGTCCTCGATCTGGGCGGTGCCGGAGGCGGGGTCGATGTAGAGGTCCGCCCAGGAGGCGACGTCGCCCTCGGGCGTCCGCGCGCCGATGAAACGGACGACGTCCGCACCGCGTCGGCGGACCTCGCGGCGGTCGACGAGCTGGCGGATGACCTCGTCGTCGGCCTCCGGGAGGAAGCCGCGCCAGCGCCGGGCGAGGGGGGCGCGGAAGGCGTCGAGGTCCACTTCCGCCGCGGGGCCGCCGTCCGGTACCGGGCCGGTGTGCAGCATGACGAGCTCGGCGCAGTGGTGGTAGCCGGCGCGGATCAGGGGCGCGGCGCAGGCGGTGCCCGTGGCGTCGTCCAGGACGGTGATCGCGCGGTGCTTCAGGTGGCCCAGCGCCTCGTCGGCGAGGGCCGGCAGCGCCTCGGGATCCACGGCGCCGTCCACGACCACGTGGTTGTTGCCGTGCGAGTACGCGTAGGCGTCGTCGAGGACGGCGAAGCCACCGGGGAGGTCGACGGTGCGCGCGGCCTGGCGGCGGGCGAAGGCGGTGACGAAGGCGCGGATCTGCGGCATTTGCGGTCCTGACATGGGGGCAGCCTAGGCCGGGCCGCTAGGGTCGCGTGCCATGGCGATACAACTCTTCGGCGCCGACGCGGCTTTCGTGGACCGGATGATCGCTCTGGCGGACCTGCCGTGGAGCAGCCGGGCGGTCGAGGACGCGTTCGTGGCCAACGGCTGGGAGGTCCCGGAGAACGAGGAGGAGGGGCCGGTCATCGGCTGGTGGGAGGTCCAGTTCCTCCCCGGGCGTGAGGAGGGCGTCGACGACTGGTGGCTGGAGCTGGGCGAACGGCCCGGCTGCATGGACGACGGGTCCCCCGACGCCGTGTGCGCCCACGCCGGATGCGGTGCGGGGAGCTACGTCCTGCACCCCTTCGCGTACTTCGCCGACCCCGACGACCCGGCCGAGTGGGACAACGAGTTCGGGCCCTGGCACAGCCGCCCCGACGTGCGGCACGAGGCGACGGCGGAGGACCACGACGCCGAGTACCAGCGGGTGGCCGCGCTGCTGCGCGACCGGCTCGGCGAGCCGGAACCCGCGGGCCCCTGGCCCTACGAGGACATCGACGCCATTCGGCACGTCCGCTGGTCGCGGGGCGACGCGTACGTGATCCTCCTCGACGGGAACGACGCCATGTCGTACGGCGCATACCGCCGCGCTGGCGTCGCCGTCCGGCCGCGGCGCCAGGACCGGTCCGGGCGATCACGTGCCGTACCCGGTGGCCACGGCCCGGTGCTGCTTGAGCCGGGTGATGTGCGCGGCGACGGCGCCCCCAGGCGACCCGTCCGAGACACGGTCCTTCATTCCCAAGGCAGTTGAGGAACTGGAGCCGCTCACGTAGCGTCAAAATTTCTGCAGCTGCAGTCAAGAGAAGACACGGGGGTGTCCGCGGTGGGTGTCGTACTGCCCGACGAGCTGGCGTACGTGCTCGACCTGATCGGCATCGCATGGCCGAACGTCGACGAGGACGACTACCGCGAGATGGCCACGTCGCTGCGGGACTTCGCGGACGACATCGACGGCGGTGCCATGGACGCCCACACCGCCGTGCAGGAGCTGCTGGGCGCGAACGCGGGCGCCGCGATGGACGCCTTCGAGGCGCACTGGGGCAAGGTCAAGGGCACGCATCTGGCCAATCTCGCCGAGGCCGCGCGGATGGGGGCGATGGCGCTCGACGGGGTGGCGATCGCGATCGAAGTCGCCAAGGTCGCGGCGATCGTCCAACTCGGCATCCTGGCAGCCGAGATCGTCGCGACCATCGCCTCCGCCCCCTTCACGCTCGGGCTGTCGAGCTTCGCCGGGGCCGCCGCGACCCAGGCGACCCGGATGATCGTGAAGAAGATCTTCCGCGAGGTCATCAACCAGGTCGTCGACCAGCTGATGTCCATCGCCACCGCCCCGATCTACGCCGCCTTGGAGTCGATGGCGGCCGACCTGATCATCCAGGTCGGTTCCAACGCCCTCGGCCTGCAGAAGGGCGTCGACCTCGGCCGGACCGCCGACGCCGGCAAGGAGGGCTTCGGCGAGGGCGTCGACGGCGCCAAGAAGCAGGCCGACAGCTTCACCCTCGCCCTTTCTCTTTAAACC
>NZ_JARAVK010000415.1:0-4955 GCF_033792765.1 Streptomyces sp. PA03-6a
TGGTTCATGGCCGATCCGCGGATGACGGCCAGGATCGTGCGGCCCTCACGCTGCGCGTCACCGAGACGCTGCAGCACCACAACACCCACACCCTCCGACCAGCCGGTGCCGTCGGCGGCATCCCCGAAGGACTTACACCGGCCGTCAACCGCCAACCCCCGCTGACGGGCGAAATCGAGGAAGGTGGCCGGCGTGGACATGATGGTGGCTCCGCCGGCGAGGGCCATGGAGATCTCACCCGTGCGCAGCGCCTGGACGGCGAGGTGGATGGCGGCCAGGGAGGAAGAACAGGCGGTGTCGACGGTGACGGCCGGCCCCTGGAGCCCCAGCACGTAGGCGACACGCCCACTCGCAACACTGCCAGCGCTGCCCGTTGCCAAATGTCCCTGAAGCTGAACGTCTTGTGTGCCTTCGGCGTAGTCGTGGTACATCAGGCCGGTGTAGACACCGACAGGCTGGCCGTGGATTGAGGTCGGTTTGATCCCGGCGCGCTCCAGCGCTTCCCACGAGGTTTCCAGCAGCAACCGCTGCTGCGGGTCCATGGCCAGGGCCTCGCGGGGAGATATGCCGAAGAACTCGGCATCGAAGAGGCCCGCGTCGTGGAGGAATCCGCCGTGACGTGTATAGGAGGTTCCCGGGACCGAGGGATCGGGATCGTAGATATTTTCCAGATTCCATCCGCGATCCGTAGGGAAGAGAGAGATGGCGTCCCCGCCCTGCGACAGTAGATCCCAGAATTCTTCCGGAGTCGAGATATTGCCCGGCAAACGCATCCCCATCCCCACCACAGCGATAGGCTCGCGGAACTTGGTCTCGACCTCGGTCAGTTGCTGACGTAGGCGACGGACCTCCGAAACCGCCTTCTTCAGATAGGAGAGGTTCTTGTCGTTCTCAGACATTTAAATCTTCTCGCACTCTCGAGGGGGGAAGCGGTTCAGAGGTTTCTGAATTATTTCGGTGGGGCTGAAATGTCTTCTGCCGTGGCTATTCTAAATCGTTTTGCCCTGCCCAAGAGGCGGCGAGCGACCGGCCGGATCCAGCGATTTGCAGAAGTCGCCCTGCGCCTTGGTTGAAAATTTGTCCCGAGGTGGCCGGGAGGCTGGGGGATCGATGGAGTTGCAAAAATCCCGCCAGGATTGTCGATAGTTCCCTCTTCGGGTTTTCGCTACTGAACGGCTTTTCGTCGAGGAACCGCGCGAGGTTGTGGGGGGGTGGGGGAGCCGAGGATGAACGGGCCCCAAGCCGGCGGCGTCGCTGGCAGGTCGGCGTGGTGGCGGTGCTGGGTGATGGCGTCTGCGACGGCGTAGTTGGCTTGGCCGGGACTGCCGGTGACACCGGCGACGGAGGTGAACGTGACGTGGCCCGCGAGCGTGGTCCCGCGGGTGAGTTCGTTGGGGTGGACGAGCGCGTCGACCTTTGATCCGAGAACGGTGTTGAGGCGCTCGGGACCCAGAGCGGTGATTACGGCGCCGTCCAGGACACCGGCGGTGTGCACGACGGCGGTCAATGGCGCGCTCTGCGGGACCGCTGTGATCCGTTCGGCTGTCTGATCGCGGCCGGTCAGATCACAAACAACACTTTCGTGATGTTCACTTTCGCCGCGGATGCGCGTTACGGTTGGACCCCAACTGGCGTCCAACCGAGGGTCTAATGCTGCGACATACGCCGGTGTGCCTGTTCCTGTGCCGTTATTGACTTGAACGGCTTGGGGCATGGTAGATCGCTCCCACACGCTCAGCAGACTCCGCAGGATTGTATTAAAAAACGGCGGGCGGGCTTCTTCAGTCCCTGTCGCAGGCGTCGAGGTCATTGCGCACGTGGTGCGGAAACATTCAGAACACGTCTGTGCTGCAGGTAAAATGGATCTACCTCGTTCCCTCACTGTCAACACCTCACCTCACCTCACCTCACCGCCACTGCCGCCCCGCACGGCTGCCTATCACCAAGTGAGCATGATCAATCTCTACTCTGCCCTCTTGGCCGGCCTCGCGAATAGAGCATGAGCGCCATGTTCGCTTCGGCCCTCGATGGCATTACGCTGCGTGCTCAACTGGGCGGTATACGTCTTGTCAGGGCCGTGCTGGAGGCCGGTGACTCAGCTATGCCGCATGGAGGCTGTTCCGCAGCCCGGAACATGTTCGACTGCTCGTGGGAAGGTTCGGGTATCAGGTCAGCCTGGGTCTGGCAGAGCTTGCAGCCGGGTGAAAACACCTCTTGTAACCGGGACTCGGAGCCAGTGACGAGCCAAGCGCGGGATGAGATGGCGCCTGCAGGACTGGCAGGGCCGCACTGAAGAACAGTCTGAAGTGCCCCGTTCTCTCCGCGATAGCCATAGATTCGTTTTCGCGGCACAGCCATGAGATCGGCGTATCGGCAGCGGGAAGGTCGTGCCGTTCCCTCGATGGACCTGCCGGGTTGCCCGGGGCCATGCCTGTTGGAGGAACGCGAGTGTCCCTCCCTGAAGAAGGCGGAATCGTTCAAGCCGAGCCGTAGTCGGTCGCAAAGGTCCCGACGGAGCAGCCCGGAGACGTCAACGCGCCCGGGCGTATCCGACCGGGGGTGCGGTCCCCAGGCAGGGACGAGGATTGATCGTCTCGGAGCCGAGCGTCCTCCTGCAACGTTTTCGGCGGCGAGCTGGGAGCGGGCAGACCAGTGATCGGTTACGGCGCCGCTCTTCCCGCTTCTGCGTGAACGGCCGGTGCGGGCAGCAGCCGAGAGCGCAACAGGTCCAGAACTTCGGTTGCTTGATCGACGAGGAAGAAGTGCCCGCCGGGCAGTTCCTGCAGCTCGCAGTCACCCTCGGGCGCATGGCCACTCCAAGCTCGGGCTTCCTCGAGTGTGGTGTGGGGATCGGAGTCGCCGGTCAGCACGGTGACCGGACAAGGCGCCGGCTCACCCGCGGCGGGAGAATAACGGTAGGACTCGATGGCCTGGTAGTCCGCCCGTAGTGCCGGCAGCACCATCGCGCGCAGCTCGGGGTCGCTGAGCAGAACGGGCTCGGTACCTCCGAGTGAAGAAACCTCTTCGATCAGGGCCCCGTCGTCGCGATTCACGCTCTCGTCCCGCCGCGCCGATGGTGCGCGCCGCCCAGAGGCGAACAGCCGGAACGGCAGATCTCCGCCGCTACTCGCTCGGGCTCCGTGTAGCCGTCGAGCCACCTCGTAGGCAGTGACGGCACCCATGCTGTGACCGAAGAATGCCATCGGCACTCGTGGAGGGAGTGGTTCGGCCAGCACCGCGGTGATGCGGTCGGCAAGTTCGGGAATGTCTCGGACACCCGTCTCGGCACGCCGATCCTGGCGCCCTGGGTACTGCACCGCGAGCACATCGACACGTGGGGCGAGCGCTCGAGCAAACGGCTGGAAGAAGGTGGCTGCGCCGCCCGCATGAGGGAAGCAGATCAGCCGTACCTCCGCGCCCTGCCCCGTGCTGCCTCCGAAACGTCGCAGCCACAGGCGTTGGTCGGAGGAGGGTCCGACGCTGGTCGTGTCCATCGCAGTCTGCCTTCCTGGTGACGCACTTGGAGGGGCCAGCCGCCGCCGAGCGTGGCCACCGAGCGCCGGGAGTCTATCCAGGTAGTGGTTCGTGTGGGCGTTACCGGTAGTTCGTTGAATCCGGGGATGGTGTGGGTTGACGGCAGCTCGGGTTGGTCGTAGGCCGGTGGTAGGGGTCAACTGCCAGGCTGGGGACTGAAGATGACCGCTCGCCGTCCGTGTCCGCCCGCGCCGGGGCCGCTGGAGGAGTACGCGGCCCGGTTCGACGACCTCTTCTTCAGCCTGGCCCAGCGGCGAGGGTTCCGCGAGTACCTGACCGGGCTGCTGGCGCCGCGGGAGCGGAACAAGACGATCACCTGCCTGGCCGGGGCGGAACCGGTGGCTGGTGCAGGGATGCCGGGGGTGCAGCGCCTGCAGTTCTTCCTGTCCGAGTCACCCTGGGAGGCCGAGCAGGTCAACGACCGGCGGCTTGAGCTGCTGCGCGAGGAGATGGCGACGGCTCCGCACCACAGCGGAGTCATCGTGATCGACGATTCCGGGGACCGCAAGGACGGCACCGCGACCGCGCACGTGGGCCGGCAATGGCTGGGCCGACTGGGCAAGACAGACAACGGCATCGTCACGGTGACCACGGTGTGGACCGACGGCCGCGTGTACTACCCACTGCATGCGACGCCCTATACCCCCGCCCGTCACTTCACCAGCGGCCGCTCCGATCCGGCCTTCCGTACGAAACCGCAGCTGGCTGCTGCTCTCGCGGTCCGCGGGAAGAAGGCAGGCTTCGGCTGCCGGGCGGTGGTCGCCGACTGCGCCTACTCCGTCAGCGACGACTGGTACCTCGCGCTGCGCGAGGCGGGCCTGGCCTACGTGGTGGCGCTCAAGCCGCACCGCGGCACCTGGGCCCGGGCCGGCCAGCCGCACACCCCCATCGAAGCCGCCCACACCGTGACCTGGAAGGATGCCAAGCATCCCGGGGACTGGAAGGCCGTGGAGCGTCACTTCCGCGACGGGCGCACCGAGACCTGGTGGGCCGTCGACGCCCGGCTGGGAGGCTACGGACCCGACTCACCCTGCCGACTGGTCGTGGCCACCACCGACCCAGCCGGCCTGCCGGAGAAAGCCACCTGGTACCTGGCCACCAACCTGCCCCACCCCGACACACCCGACACCACGGCCGGCCCGCACCCGCCAGCCGACCTCGCCGAGATCTTCCGCCTCTACGGCCTGCGGCCCTGGATCGAGCAGAGCTACAAACAGATCAAGGACGAACTCGGCTGGGCCGACTTCCAGGTCCGCTCCGCCGGCGCTATCCGCCGCCACCAGACCCTGATCAACTGCGCTTTCTCCTTCTGCTGGGATCAATGAGCCTTTTCAGCGTTGCTTCTCCAGGGTGAGGATGGCTTTGGCTGCTGACGACAGGCGGTTGGGGCTGCAGCGGGCGTGACGGAAGATGCGCCAGCG
>NZ_JARAVK010000416.1:0-4951 GCF_033792765.1 Streptomyces sp. PA03-6a
GGTGGGGGACCGCCCCCCGCAGGCGCAGCGGACCCGCGGGCGGCGGTGCGGAGAACACCGCCGGAGGCGGGATGCTTCCGTACGCCGGGCATGCCCCCCGCAGGGGTCGGTAGGGTCGGGGGCATGAGCCGCAGCCGCAGGGACGAACTGCCGGTACCCACGACGCCCGAGGGCAAGGACGGCCTGGCCGCACTGCTCGCGGAGCCCCGCAGGGCCGTGCTGGCCCTGGACTTCGACGGGACGCTGGCGCCGATCGTGCCGGATCCGGACGCCGCGCGGGCGCATCCCCGCGCGGCCGCCGCACTGGCCCGGCTGGCGCCGCGGATCGGGTCCGTCGTGGTCGTGACGGGCCGCCCCGCGGGCGTGGCCGTGCGGTACGGGGGCTTCGCCGGGGTGCCGGCCCTGGAGCACATGGTCGTGCTGGGCCACTACGGCGCCGAGCGCTGGGACGCCCGTTCCGGCGAGGTCAAGGCGCCCGGCGCGCACCCCGGGGTCAACGCGGTGCGCGCGGAACTGCCGGGCGTGCTGGACGCGATCGGGGCGTGGCACGGCACGTGGGTGGAGGACAAGGGCCGCGCGGTGGCCGTCCACACGCGCCGTACGGAGGATCCGCAGGCCGCGTTCGAGGCGCTGAGCGGACCGCTGAGCGATCTGGCCGACCGGCACGGGCTGATCGTGGAGCCGGGCCGGATGGTGCTGGAGCTGCGGCCGCCCGGCATGGACAAGGGCGTGGCCCTCAACGACTACCTGCGGGAGGTCGGCGCAGGTCCCGTGCTGTACGCCGGTGACGACCTGGGCGACCTGGCCGCCTTCGGGGCCGTGGAGAAGCGGCGCGCCGACGGCCTGCCCGGTGTGCTGGTGTGCAGCGGCAGCGCGGAGGTGGCCGAACTGGCCGCCCGGGCCGACCTCGTCGTGGACGGCCCGGAGGGCGTCGTGGCGCTCGTCGACGCCCTCGCGGACGCCCTGGAGGAGCGGGACGGTCAGGACGGGCCCGAGAGCCAGCCGCCGGTCAGCGACTGAACCGCGGACCCGTCGAGGTCCGCGAGCTTCACGCCCGTGAACTCCCGGGCCCGCGGGGAGGTCTGGACACGGAAGGGCGGCCGCTCGGCGCCGAGCACCTCGACGATGGGCGCCGCGGCCTCGGCGATGGTCTGGGCGGCCGTGAACGCCTGCGTGGCCCGGTCGAGGTAGTGGGTGAACGCGGGCCGGTAGGGGCCCGCGGCCGCCGCGTACGCGGGGATGTCGATGCCGAGGTTGGCGACGAACTCGCTGCCGACCGCGCCCGGTTCGACGACGCTCACCGTGACCCCGACCGCGGCCGCCACGGGCGCGAGCGCCTCCATGTAGCCCTCGACCGCGAACTTCGCGGCGCAGTAGGCCTCGTTGAAGGGCTGCCCCACGACGCCGCCCACGCTGGTGACGGTGACCAGCCGCCCGCCGGAGGCGCGCAGGTGCGGCATCGCGGCCTTGGTGACCTCGACGACGCCGAAGAAGTTGACCTCCATCGTGGCGCGGACGTCCGCGACCGTCTCCAGCTCGATCGTGCCGACGTGCCCGGCGCCGGCGTTGTTGACCACCGCGTCCAGGCCGCCGAACTCCACGACGACGTCCTCCACCACCGCGGCGACCAGCCGGGCGTCGGTCACGTCCAGCCGCTTGACGTGGACGTGTTCGGGGACCCCCGCCCCGGCCGCGGCCTTGCGGAGGGCGTCCGCCTTCCCGGGGTCGCGCATGGTCGCGACGACGTTCCAGCCGGCGCGGGCGGCGGCCACGGCGGTGGCCAGGCCGATGCCCGAGGAGGTGCCGGTGATCAGGACGGTCCTGGGGGTGCCGGTGGTCATGGGGTGGCTCTCGCTCTCTGCCGGGCCGTGCGGGTGCGCGGGTGTGCGCGTACTCGGGTGCGCGCGTACTGATGACCGCACCCTAGACACCCCGGCGGCCTCCGCCCGGTCAGCCCCGGCCCGCGGCGTCCGCGTCGTGGACGAGGAGGGCGATCTGGACCCGGTTGTTCAGGCCGAGCTTGCCGAGGATGCGGGAGACGTGGGTCTTCACCGTCGGCACGCTCATGTGGAGCCCGGCCGCGATGTCCGCGTTGGACCGGCCCTCCCCGATGGCGAGGGCCACTTCGTGCTCCCGCTCGCCCAGCGACGCGAGCCTGCGCCGTGCGGTGGCCCGCGCGCCCCTTCCCCCGGCGCCGGAGTCGGCGACCTGGGCGATCAACTGCCGTGTCACCGCCGGGGACAGCACCGGTTCGCCGGCCGCCACCTTCCGTACCGCCTCGACGATCTCGCGCGGCGCCGTGTCCTTCAGGACGAAGCCCGCCGCGCCCGCGCGCAGCGCCCGCAGCACGTGCTCGTCGGTGTTGAAGGTCGTCAGCACGATCACCTCGGGCGCGCCCGGCCGCGCCCGCAGCGCCTCGGTGGCCGCGAGGCCGTCCACGACGGGCATGCGGATGTCCATCAGCACCACGTCGGGGGAGTGCTCCTGGACCAGTGCCGCCACCTCGCCGCCGTCGGCCGCCTCGGCGACGACCTCGACGTCCGGCGCCCCGCCCAGCATCATCCGCAGCCCGGCCCGCACCAGCGGGTCGTCGTCCACCAGCAGCAGCCGCACCATCGTCACGCCGCCCACGGTAGCCAGGCGCGCAGCCGGAAGTCCCCGCCGGCCCGGCCGTGCTCCAGGTCGCCCCCGGCGAGCGAGGCCCGCTCCGTCAGCCCGATCAGCCCCTGCCCGGCGCCGGGGATGGCCGGCACCACGGCCGCCGCGGCCGGCACCGGGTTGCTGACCTCGACGGTCAGCCCCCGCGCGGGACCGCCGGCGAGCCGCACGGTCACCTCCGTGCCGGGGGCGTGCTTGCGTGCGTTGGTCAGCCCCTCCTGCACGATCCGGTACGCCGTGCGCCCCGAGGCGGCGGGCGCCGCCGCCACCGCGTCGTCGTCCGCCTCCAGCACGATCCGCATCCCGGCGTCCCGGGACTCCTCGACCAGCCGCGGCAGGTCCGCCAGCGTCGGCTGCGGCCGTCCGCCCGCGCCGTCCGCCGCACCGGAACCGTCCGGCTCGCGCAGGACGCCGATGATGCCGCGCAGGTCGTCCAGCGCCTGGTGCGCGCTCTCCCGGATCACCCCGGCGGCGCGCTCGATCTCCGCGGGGGACGCCCCCGGGTGGAACTCCAGTGCTCCCGCGTGGACGCTCAGCAGCGACAGCCGGTGCGCCAGCACGTCGTGCATCTCCCGGGCGATCTCCTCGCGCGCCTGCCGCCGTCCGCGCTCGGCGTACGAGGCCAGCAACTGGCGCCGGGAGCGTACGTAGAGCCCCCAGCCGATCGAACCCGCCATGATCACGAAGAAGGTCATCGCCGAGCCGGTCTCCGGCAGGTCCGGGTCGGGCCCCCGCGCCATGAACAGCGGCAGCGGAGCGAACGCCAGGGCCGCCACCCAGGCCGTCGTGCGCAGCGGCCGGTGCGCGGCCACGGTGAAGACCGCCACCGCGGTCGGGCCGCCGACCAGGTGCGCGAACCACCCGGTCACCAGCAGCACCACCGCCAGCTGCACCGGCCACCGCCGCCGCAGGAACAGCGCCGCGCACGCGGCCGCGCTGACCGCCTGCTCGACGGGCCCGACCTGGGCACCCACCCCGTCCACGGACAGCACGGAGAAGGCCGCCGCACCGAGGAAGACCGCGATGTCGGCGACGATGTCCTTCCGTACGCGTCGCATTCCCCCGAATGTACGGTCCCGGGGCGCCGGCACCACCCCCGCGCCCCAAGTCGAGACTTTCGGACGACAGCCCGTGCGCGATCGGCGACTTTCGCCGACAGCCCGCGCGGGCGCGTGCTCCCTAGCCTCGTGGCATGAAGGGTTTCCTCGGTTTCCTCAGCTTCGTGCTGCTCTCCCAGGGCATCGGCGGCATCGCCTACGAGCTCACCGGCGGCTGGTTCCGTCTGTGGGCGCTGACCCACCGGATCGGCTTCCTGGACGGTTACGAGATCTACGTGTGCGTCCTCCTGCTCGTCCTCGGCGTCGCGGTCCTCTCCGCGGCGGAGTCGGTGGGCAAGCGCTCCTGACGCCCGGTCGCGCCCGGTCGCGCACGGCCCGCCCCGGTCCCCCGTTCCTGTGCGACGGGGGCCGGGGCGGTGGCACATGTAGGGGGTCGGGTCACCAGTTGTTGTTGTCGCGGACGATCGCCGCGCACTCCACGACGGCGCGGGCGGTGGGGATGGGGGTGGTCATGCCGTTCCTGTTCCGGACGGTGACCGTCCAGCCGTTGCCGGACCGCTGGCTCGTCAGCACGCTCAGGTCAGTGCTGCTGAGGACGAAGCCGCCGCCGGTGACCTCGGTGCGCGAGGGGCAGCGTGCCGAGACGGTCTGCGTGGCGTTCGAGGGCACGGTGGAAAGGACACCCAGGAACTCGGCGGTCCTCAGCCGCCCGAAGTTGTCCCGGTTGCCGCCGCCCTGGACGGGGTTCGAGGCGGCGTCGTCGGCGACCGCGGCGGTGCGCGCGGTGGCGGAGGCGTTCGTGGGACCGGCGAATGCGGTGGTCGTGACGACCGCTGCGGCGACCGTCATGGCTCCGGCGACACCCCAAAGCACCTTATGGCGGGGTCGACCGGACATGGTCTTCTTCGCTCGTATGTTCATCTCTCTGCCTTCGAAGATGACGGAAGGAGCTCGCTCCGGGTCGAAGCGATTGCGCTCATCGTCACCTTGTGCGAGCTGTTCCGCACTTTGGGTGACCAAGGAGGATGAACGGTGCCCGCTCGACGATCTGACGGAGCGGCGGTACGACGCTCGGTCAGCACGCCGGAACGGGCCTCAGATGGGGCCGGCGACCGCGCACGGTTCCACGCGTGGCCGCTGCCGCACGATGCCCGCGCGGACCAGCGAGGCGCCGCGCGGAGCGCCCGACGGGGCGTCGGATGCGGGTGCGGCGGTGGAGCAGGGCGGGCAGGGGC
>NZ_JARAVK010000417.1:0-4902 GCF_033792765.1 Streptomyces sp. PA03-6a
GCACACACTGTTCGATGAGAGCACGGCCTTCCCCACCGAACTTGGGGTCGCCGCTTGACCTGCTAACCGCCTGAGGTGTCTATGCGGTCACAGCACTAGTTGCTTGACGGCCGTGTCGATGTAAAGGGTGTTGAAGAGCACGACGGCGTTGAGGGCCAGGCAGAGGGCGCCGAGCTGGTCTTCCATGCCTTCGCGGTAGTGCTGGCGCAGTTCGCCGCGCTGGCCGAAGAAGATGCGGCGGGCAAGGCGGTGGCGGGCCTCGGTGACGTTGAGCTGGGTGCCGATGGTGCGCCGGTAGCTCTCGTCGGAGACGAACTGGAGCAGGTGGAGGGTCTTGAAGATCCGGCCGTAGTGGGCGAAGGCGTCCCCGAGGCCGGTGGGGCGGCCGTCGCGGGAGAGCATGCGGATCAGGTCGTGGCCGCGGACCTCGCCGAGGGTCAGGGAGCCGGCCACGCGCAGCATGTCGTCCCAGTGGGCGCGGACGCGGTCCAGGCGGATGGTGTGTCCGACTATGGGCTGGAGCGGGCCGTAGTCGGCGGCGGTGTTGATCCGCCACAGCCGGGTGTCGGAGATGTCAGCGATCCGCGGGGAGAACTGGTAGCCGCAGATGGCGAACAGGCCGAAGACGATGTCGGAGTAGGAGGCGGTATCGGTCACCACGGTGTGGGGTTTGGGGCCGCCGTCGCGGGCGTGGATGGCGTCGAGTATGAACAGTGAGTCGCGCAAGGTGCCGGGCACGACGACGCCGCCCAGGCCCATCACCTGGTCGTTGATGACGTTCAGCCAGGTGGCGCCTTTGTGGCGCAGGCCGAAGTAGCGCGGGCTGCTGCCGGAGTACAGGGACTGCACCGGCACGGTGAAGCGCACCCCGTCGGCGGAGGCGACCAGCCCGCCGCCCTAGGCTCGGACCACGTCGATCTTCTGCTGGGCGGCGATCAGGGCGGCGTTGGCGGCCGAGATGGTCTCGGCGCGGAAGTAGCCCTGGTCGACCTGGACCAGCCTCGCGCGGGTCAGCGCGGGCACGTCCGGCTTGGCCACCGGCACCAGCCCGACGTTGCACGCCTCCGACAGCAGCACTCCGCAGATGCTGGTGACGAAGTCGTCCATGCCGGAGTCCGCCCCGGAGATGTGGGTGAACGCCTCGGCGAACCCGGTCAGCTCGGCGACCTCCAGCAGCAGTTCGGGGAAGTCGACCGGCGGGAGCATTCCGTTGACCAGGTACCGGAACGGCGGCATCAGCGCCGGTTCCGGGGCCCGGCCCAGTTTGCCCAGCCACAGCTTGCCGCCCGTCACCTCCAGCGCCGCGTTCCCCGGCAGCCCGGCAACCACCTGCACGTAGGCGGCGTGGAGGGCCCCGGCCAGCTCCGCCAGGTGCCCGGCCGGTTCCTCCTCCAGGCCCAGCGCGGTCAGCACCCGCGGCCGCGCCGCAGTCCACCGCTCGCCGGCCAGCAGCTTCGCCCGGGTGTCGCCCCACCGGTCGCCGTCGCGTGCGTAGATGTCCCGGCGCCGCAGCCCGCGGTGCAGCTGCTCCAGAACGCAGAAGCTGTAGGCGGCCTTGTCGACCGTACCGGCCGGCAGGGCCGGGTTGGCGAACACCAGCCGCCGCCATGAGCCGGTCACCAGCTGCGCGTCGACCTCTGCCGCCGACACCCGCTTGCGGCCGATTAGCTCCGGCAGCCGCCGAAGCGCGCGGACCGCTGGCGCCCCGGCCTCGGTCGCGCCGAGGTCTATGACGTCGACGAGCATCCGGATGAACCCGCGCACCGTGCCGTAGCGGGCCACCAGCTCTGCCCGCCACTCCGCCGCGTCGTCCCCGTCGCCGTCTGGCACCGCCGCCGCGATCGTCGCCAGCGCGGCGGCCATCTGCTCGCGCGGCACGACCGCCTCGATCGCCGACCAGGCGTCCAGCACCGAGACCACCTCACCGGCCTCCGTCGCCGGCGGCGTCGACATCAGCACGTCCACCGCCGCCGCGACCTTCTTCGCCGCCTTCCGCAGCTGCGGCAGCGCCTTGAGCTTCGCGTCTTTGCCCATCCGTTCCGCCCGCGCCAGGAGCTTCGAGGCCATCAGGGCGTGCAGCAGGTCCAGCGCGTCGTCCACCGTCGCGGTCTCCAGATGTCGCACCGTCGCCAGCAACGTCGCGGTCTGCCGCGTCACCTCCAGCCGCTTGAGCGTCGGCGCCTTTGACGACAGCCCGTACCGGGCCAGCCCCGTCATCCGCGCCGCCGGTACCCGCGAGGCGTCGACCGCCCCCGCCCCCAGGCCCCGCACCTGCCGGGCCCGCTCCAGCGCGGCCTCCATGGCCTTGCCCGACACCCGCACCGGCGGGGTCCGCAGCCGGTCCAGCTCCGAGACCCGCGCCTTCTCCGGCACCTCCAGCAGCCCCAGCATCTGCGTGCGCAGTCCAGCCGGCACCGCCTCGTACAGCGCCCGGTGCAGCCGGTCGTTCTCCTCCGCCCGCACTCCGGCCACCATCCGCGCCAGCCGGGTGATCCCCGGCAGCAGCACCCGGTTGCCCACCAGCCACACCACCGCCCGGTCGAACAATGCCCGCGGCCCCTCCAGCGACGACCACACCCGCGCCGCCAGGAACTCCTGCAGCTCCTCCCGGCCAGCCGCGAAGTCCCGGTAACCGTAGCTATCCCGGATCTCCCACGCGTGCTCATACCGTCGCTGCAGCCGCCTCCCGTACTCCGCGTAGTGGGCGTCGTTCACGCCCAGCTGCTCGGCAACGAACCGCACCACCACCGCCGGCACCGCGTCCGGGTCCTCCGTCAGGAACGTCCCCAGCATCCGGACCGTCCCCCACTGCACCGCCCACCCCAGCCGCGTCGCCGGACGGCGCTTTGCAGCCGCCAGCTCCAGCGCCCGCGCGTCCAGGCGGAAGAACTGCTCCAGCTCACCCGGCGACGGCTCCGTGGCGAACCGGCCGAAGCGGGCCTCTTGCTCAACAGACAGATACTCAACAGGCATGACCAGGACCGTTAAGGCCCCTGAACAGCCAAAACGGCCCCGTCATCGAACCGGAACCAAGATCACCCCACTACCGCTAAAACCGGTTCCGATACTCCCCGGACCCCGGATACCGGCCTGAGCAAGCCTGCGGCGCTGGCAGGCTTGCCCACCTACACACGGGGCTTGCCCACGGGTCAGGTACGGAAACGGGCAGCCAGCCACCGGCCCTGCGCGCCAGCGCCTCCTACTGCTCACGGCGTCAGGACCGCCGGGTGCTGGGTGATGGCGGTGCTCAGGGTGGCGTCGCCCCTGCCAGCCGGCCCCACACCACTGTCCCCTGCTGCTGCCACGGGCCCGTGCGCCCCTTCGCCCGTCCCCGCGCCACGCACCGCACCGCACCGCACCGCACCGCACCGCACCGCACCGGGGAGGTGCGGCCCACCAGAACCGCCAAAACCCGCAGACGTGCCAGACCCCGAACCCGGACCAGCACCAGCACCAGCACCAGCACCAGCCTCCACGGGCATACTTGCCGTGCGCACGTACAGGATGCGCTGCAGACATAGCCGATCCATCACTGGCCGAGGTCACGGTGATCGCTCCCGCCAGGGCGGCGGCAGCGGCTTGATCAGCGCCCATAAGTCGTCATCCACGATCCACGGCCGAGTGCTCACACCCTCCCGAACGGTCAAATCCTCACATCGGTCAGGCTCGGCCAGGACACCTCAACAAAATCGTGTTACGAGCTCTAAACTCTGGAGTCAGACATCACCCCCGGGACGCGCCAATGCCGGAGATCGGCATTACTTCAGGACGATTCATCGATTCTGGAAAGAATCGCCATTCTGCCCGGAGATATTCGATAAATGCGATCCGGCTCCCATTCCGCACTCGCGTCACGCACTTTCTTCCCCCTTTGGATTGGAATTGAGGAGAGAGTGACACTGTGTGCGGTCGCGGCGTCAACCGTGTAGAATACTCGCGCTATTCCAGCTGCGAGCAATGCTTTCTGACAGCGAGGGCATGGCTTGGCGAGCATGGGAATGCCGGAAAAGTTTACGCGGGCGATGTAGATGGCGGCACTTGCTGGGTTTGCTGTGCGGCGCAGTACCGATTCTTCTGCATGGAAAGTGGCGTGGCGGAAGTCGATGGTGGGGTTGTTGCGGCGCACGTTGGGTGAGGCTGCCAGGATGCGGTTTCTGACAGCGAGGACAGCTCCCATTTTGTGGCGGCACTGGGAGCTGAGCGCCTGCCGAAGCGCCAGATCTATCATGGTCAATGTGTAAAATACCTTCTCAGCTCTGTGCCGACGGTTTCTTTGATTGCCCCGCTCCCCTACCGATACTCGGGTGGGGTATGTCCTGCTCGGTAGAGGTCTGGTGGCGACGGTGCAGGCGAGCGGCGGCCGATGGGGCGTTCCGGAGAGTGAGGTGCGCCGGGCGGCGGACTGAACGCGGTGAAGGTGGGTGGCCAGGACCTGGTCCGCATCGGCCGTTCCGCAGCGTGCCGAAGCAGGAACGCATGGAGGGAATGCTTCTGCGGTGGCATCAGCGGATCGCCCGGGAACGGCAGGAAGCGGGTGCCCCCGGTCGTGCGGCACAACGTAAAAGCGCCAGTCGCACCATCTGGCAGGGATCGACTGGCGGCGGGGGCTCGTGGAGCAGACCCGCGACCGGGCAACGCGAACATGGTGGCGGCCGCGCGCTGTAGTCAGGCTGCTTGACGCGGCTGAGCACACCGAGACACAGTGGCTGCGCGCCGCGGCCCCGCCAGGACAGTGCAGCCGTCACCGAGCCGCTCTCCCCCCACGAGCAGGACCAAAACGCCGACGGGCGGCAGATAGCTCCCGGGGGCCCGACCGCTTCGCTGCGTCCATACAACGGGGAACTGAAGGGCCAGCTGTTTCGGTGCTATGTAGGAACAGCCACCCCTACGACAGCCCAACCC
>NZ_JARAVK010000418.1:0-4901 GCF_033792765.1 Streptomyces sp. PA03-6a
TCGCACGCGGGTCGGGCACCAGGTCCAGGAAAGTCCGCAGGTCAGCGACTTGGCCGATGTCCAGCGGACCCAGCCTCACCAACACCGGCGGGATGAGAGGGCAGAGGACCGCACAGTGGCCGGGCACTGGGAAGGCGACCTCATCCTCGGTGCCCGGCAGGCATCGGAGATCGGCACCCTGGTCGACCGGGCCACCCGCTACGTCCGCCTCATCCACCTGCCCGGCGGCTGGAGGGCACCCCAGATACGCGACGCCCTGGTCGAGCAGACCGCCGACCTGCCCACCCACATCCGTCGCACCCTCACCTGGGACCAAGGCCGCGAACTGTATCTCCACCAGCAGATAGAGGACCTCACCGGCTTCAGAATCTACTTCTGCGACCCGCACTCACCCTGGCAGCGAGGCACCAACGAGAACACGAACGGACTGCTGCGCGAGTACTTCCCCAAAGGCACCGACCTGACCCGCTACACAGAGCGCGACCTCACGCAAGTCGCCCGTCAGCTCAACGAACGGCCCCGCCACGTCCTGGGCGACCGCACTCCGGCCGAGGCCATGAGAAGCTGGTCGAGAACCCTCGCCTACCGCTGATTCGCAACGATCAGTGGAAACCGCCGGGCGTCGCATGCAGTGGGTAGTACACGCGGCCGTTGGTCCACACCGTGGTCACCGTGACGATGCCGTTGTCTGTCTTGCCCAGTCGGCCCAGCCATTGCCGGCCCACGTGCGCGGTCGAGGTGGCGTCCTTGCGGTCCCCGGAATCGTCGATCACGATGACTCCGCTGTCGTGCGGAGCCGTCGCCATCTCCTCGCGCAGCAGCTCAAGCCGCCGGTCGTTGACCTGCTCGGCCTCCCAGGGTGACTCGGACAGGAAGAACTGCAGCCGCTGCACCCCCGGCATCCCCGCACCAGCCACCGGTTCCGCCCCGGCCAGGCAGGTGATCGTCTTGTTCCGCTCCCGCGGCGCCAGCAGCCCGCTCAGGTACTCGCGGAACCCCCGCCGCTGGGCCAGGCTGAAGAAGAGGTCGTCGAACCGGGCCGCGTACTCCTCCAACGGCCCCGGCGCGGGCGGACACGGACGGCGAGCGGTCATCTTCAGCCCCCAACACGGCAGTTCACCCCTACCACCGGCCTACGACCAACCCGACCCGCCGTCAACCCACACCACCACCGGATTCAACGAACTACCGGTAGCTAGTGCTGGGTTCCTCTTTCACTGGGATGTGCTGATGGCGGGGTGGTTTCGGGTGCTCGGGGGCGGGTGCTGGGCAGTGGTGTTACGAGCACGGCTAAGCCGTGATCCTGATGAAGAAATTGTGGTGCACAGGCTGGCGCGGGCTCGCAAAGCGCCGCGTGATCCGGTGCAGCGAGCGGGGATGGTCGAGCGAGCTGGGCCGGGCTGAGGGTGCCGGCGATCGCGCACGAACTGGGCTGCAGCCAGAAGACGGTGCGGTGCTGGCTGCACCGCTTCAACCGATCCGGTCTGGACGGGCTGGAAGATCTGGCTGGTCAGGGCCGCAAGCGGCGGATCACCGAGGCTGAGCGGTCCACCATCATCGGCCTGGCCGACAGGCACCGCCGTGCCGGCTGATGGTGCAGGCAGGTGGCGACCTGGCCGCAGCCGACGAGGCCGGGCCACCAGAATGGACCCTGGACGCGCTGGCCGCCGAAGCCAGACGGCTGGGGATCGAGATCGGACGCAGCCAGGTTCGCCGGATCCTCCTCGCAGAAGGCGTGCGCTGGCGTCGTACCCGTTCCTGGACTCGTTCGAAGGACCCCGACTTCGCGGGAAAAGGACCCGGATCATCGCGCTCTACCGCAGTCCGCCCGTCGGCGCGACGGTCGACTGCGTCGACGAGCTCGGGCCGGTGATCCCTCGCACCTTCCCACCCGGGCCGGGCTGGTCGCCGGACGGGCATCGCATCAAGAACGAGCTGGCGGGGGTCGCGGCGGGGGCGGTGTTCGGGCTGACGCTGGATGGGGTGATCCAGGCGTTGCAGACGCCCCGCCCTTCTCCGCCACTCTCTTGGCATGGGCCAACGTCGGCGGCGGCAACCCCGATCCGGGCCCGAGAAGACTGCCCGGTTCCATGTCCCCTGTGGCTGAGAATGCTTGGGCGGTGTGGTCTGCGGGTTCCGGGGGGTGGGGACCTGTCCCGAGCGGATTATGTGCTGGCAGGATAGGGGCGGTCTGTGGGGTGGCGGGCCACTCCCTCTCCAGCTTTTGCATGAAGGCGAAACGGCGTGGCGCGCGCTCCTTGAGCATTGACGGGGCAAGGAAATAGTACCTCGCGCTTTCAGCAAGATCCTCGTAAGAGTTCACTCCTCCATATCGCGTTATCGCTTGTTCCTTAACAAGGAACCGACGGTCCACATGGATCAATGGCTTTACTTTACCCATGAACCATGGAGCGTAGGATCCTAGCGCATGCACGATTCGATCGACGTATTCTATTTCACCCTCACCGGCCTGCCGTTCCCGCACATTCCCCGGAAGTGAGACCAATAGGTCGCATGCCACCTTTTTCAGTTCGGGAGACGCTTCCTCATTGAATTCCGCGCCAACTAGCAATGCAGATCGGACCGTCTCGCGCAATGCTTCTGCGGGGTCAATAGCTCCCGAAGGCTCCCATTCCTTCCAGTCGACCTGCTTCACGCCACCCCAAAAGTACCAGTTATAGTCGCGCATTTTATAGTCAAGCAAGCCGTGCGAGAGCTCATGGACCACAGTCCCCAGAATTCCCTTAATCGGATCCAGCGGGTCTGCAGACACGTTACGAAAGAAGCCCACATAGAGGTTAAAGTTTTTGGAATCATCGAAATATGTACCCTTTATATCGGTGCGCACTGCGCCGATTTTACTTGACGCTGTCGCACGGAGCGCCCAGCTGACTGCAGATATACTACTAACTTCCTGGGAAACGCCACTCCGGACGGACTTAAAACGCCGACTCCCGAGAATCGGCGCGAACTTGTCGGCACCTTTCACCACTTCAGCCAGCCACTCAAACGGCAACTCTTCAGGCTTGATCTGATTCATCACCTCGCTCGGCGTGTCCGGATAATCCTTTTTGAGTTTCGAGACCCCGGTATTCGATTCAAACGATATCCCGTAATTCTTGAGCTTCCATAGCATCGCTGCAGTTCGGTCGGGAGGATGGAGGGTGGGGAGTTGTGGGCGTAGGCCGGAAAAGTTCCCAGCAGGCGCTGCACTTCTAAAAGGGTTCCCAGCAGGCGCTGCACTTCTAAAAGGGTTCCCAGCAGGCGCTGCACTTCTAAAAGGGTTCCCAGCAGGTTCGGACGTGCTCGGTTGCGTGAAGTGGGCCGGGTTTACGGTAATTATTGCGGGAAAACGGCTGTCCGGGTTCAGTAAGGCCGCCTTCTGCGAGTCGGTGTGGTGGTCGGCATCGGTCCGCCAGGCGAGGATGTCCTCCAGGGTGCGGCCGAGCCCGGACTTGGCCGTCTTGCCGCCGCCCGATTCCGTGCCGCCGACCGTCTGCCCAGTGTCCACCAGTGTGATGTCGTCAGCGTCGTCTGCCATGGTGGCGTCATCATCGTCGGACGTGCTGGGTGCACGGCCAGCCGCGGGATACAGGTCAGCGTCAGTCGCCAGTACCGGAGTTTCTGTGTTAACGGTGCCCGCAGCGTGCTGCCCACCGATAGCGTGCGGTGCCTCGCTTTCCTCCCCCTCCCCCACCGGTGCCGGCTGTAGAGAAGCGCTGCCGGTGACCGGCGAGAGTACTGTGCCTGGCAAAGGCTCCCGCGTACCCGGATCTGCACTTGCAGACGGCTCCGTGACGGGAAGCATCGCCGACTCCGTCACCCTGGCAGGCTGCGGCAACTGGTTGCCTACAGTGCCAGTCCCCCGCGACAGGTCACCACCAGCAAGGATGCTGGCCAGCGAACCATCGACCGCAGCGCCAACGCCAGCAACAACCGACGCGGCAGCAGGCAAGGGGCCGGTCCCGCCCGCACTGGCAGGACCACCACCCACGGCACCCGTGCCGGGCCCCCCACGCTCCACGCCGCCGAACACATCACCCGGACGGCGCAAGGCCGTTACAGGAAGACCGCTGACCACGTCAGGACCGCCGGGTGCGGCCTCAAATCCTGCAAGCCCGGCGGTAGCGCCCACGTCCTGGATCGGCGCGATGTGGTCACCGAACCCGGCACCAGCCCCGGCAGCGGTGCCGGGGGCCGGGTGCTGGGTGATGGCGGTGCTCAGGGTGGCGTCGCCCCTGCCAGTCGGCCCCACACCACTGTCCCCTACTGCTGCCACGGGCCCGCGCGCCCCTTCGCCCGTCCCCGCGCCACGCACCGCACCCGGGAGGTGCGGCCCACCAGAACCGCCAAAACCCGCAGACGTGCCAGACCCCGAACCCGGACCAGCACCAGCCTCCACGGGCATACTTGCCGTGCCCGCACCAACTGTGCCCGCGGTAGCCGTGCCCGCGGTAGCCGTGCCCGAACCACCGCCGTGGCCCGTCGGCACCACACCCCGGCGTGAACCCGTGCCAGCCGTGCCACCGGCCTCCAGGCCACCGCCCGGGAACCCCGAAGTAGCGGTGGCCGGGCCGCCCGCTTGCCCGCCTGGGCCCTCACCCGACGTACCCACTCCCGCGCGGTCGACGTCGCCACCCGTCCCGGTACCAGCGGGCACCGGGTTGCGGTCGGTGCGGTCAGGCACCGGATTGTCGCCGTCGTCCGTCTCGGGAACGGTGAGCTCTGCCGCCGGCGGCTGACTGATACCCAGAACCGGGATCCTCGGCACCGGCACCCCGCCCCCGCCGGCAGCAGCGCCGCGGCGGCCACCACCGCCTTCGGTCATGCCCTCGACCATGCCCGAGGTGAACCCGTCCCCCACATTGCTGTTGTCATGAAACGCAGCATTGCCCATACCC
>NZ_JARAVK010000419.1:0-2263 GCF_033792765.1 Streptomyces sp. PA03-6a
CTCATACACCAGCCGAGTACCCAAGCCCCACGCATAAGGCTTGAACACCACCGCAGTGTCCCCACCGACACGATCCAAAAGCTCCCGCCCAGCCTCCTCACTCGCCTCCAAACGGTCACTCGCCGCCACGAACACCAAGGGCCGACTCGACCACGAAACCGAATCCGACGCAGCAGGCCCGACCGAGTCCACCCAATCAATCCGCTCACGCAACGTATCCGAAAGAAGCACACCAAGCCGCCCCCTCGCCTCCGGAGCCGCGACCACCCGCAACCGGCCCGCAAAACCCAGCCGAGCAAGCGAATCCATCAACATCGTCGCCGCAGCCTGATGCCCGAAATTGGCCGCCTCATCGACGAAAACCGCAACCTCTGACAACGCCGACAAAAAGTCCGACACTCGCCGCTGCAACACAACCCCACCCGCGACACCACCAGCGACGCTGGCAAGTCGGTCGCTGAGACGACCCCCGGCCACAGTCCGAGAAGGAACCTCTCCATCACCCGGACCGTAAACCAGATCCTCGGCAGAAAGCAGTGAATCAGCAGACTCGAGACTCCCAACACCAACCACCGGATCCAGCAACTCGACCCCGTCGTCCTCCAATTCCAGCGGAGACCGGCCCACATTCTCAATCATCCACCGATGAACAGGCTCACTCGACCGCTGCGCCAGCTGGTCAACACGATTCGCGCCTACGGCACGCTTCCGACTCCAACCTTGGACAATTTCATCAAGAAAATTGGCCCTACGCGGCGTCTCCAGCCTCATGACATTGTTATTTGTGAAGTATTTCGCCGTCGCCTCCGCGAAATCCTCGGACGGGTTAGTTCGGCCATACTGAGTCGCCGGACCCTCTTTCCAAGGAAAGTATCTTTTCCCATCCTCGGCCCACGAGCCAACCCGGCGCATGAAGTTGGGTATCTCATGCGCCATCTCCTCAGCAATTCTGCCGGCCCAATGACTGGGAGACTCCCCACGATGCGGAACGAAATCGACGATCCCAGAGTACTTGACCTCGAGATCGCTGACGAAATAGTAGCGGCGAGGCCATCGCCTCAACAACAATTCGCTATTGAACCAGAATGCATGTATCGAAGATTCGAAATCTCGCGCCGAATTTTCCGCAACACGCCCGTTTATAGCTAGAGGAGGTTCCTGATCCCCCCAGAATTTTTCGGTGAAGTACGGTTGCGCATAATGGAGGAGCCCGTGAGCCAGCTCATGCGTGGCGCTGTACTCGACATCGGCACTGACGTCAGACTCGGTCGCATTGGGATTGCGGTGAACACTGGAGCCAGTGATGTAGAGGTTGAATGTGCCACGTTCCCGAAAATACCTGCCGCGCACATTAGGGGATATCCGGCCCCCGGTCGCTGCCCAAGCGACCAAACCAATGGTCTTAACTTCCTGATCAATCGCTTTTCGGGTTGATTCCGCGCGCCCCTTTCCGAGGATTTCTTTGAAATGGCCCACAGCCGCGTGAAGCCCTCTTAGGATCGGCAGCGTAAAGTCGTGCGGCTGGATTTGACTCAATACGCTTGCCGGAGCATGGGGATTCGCCTTCTTCTCCACCTGGACCCCGACATCCGAATCCAGGTTAATTCCAAAATCGCTCTCGAGGCCCCGAATCAGCCGCAGTCGCTCTATCTCCGAATCGGACTTCGTGAATGGGATCGGGCCGACCATGATCGTCTTCGGAAACCGGCTGCCCCCGCTGGGCAGGCTCCGCTTCGCCGGAAGGTTCATGTTTGCCAGCCAAGCAAGAATGTCTTCACTTCGCCGACCGGGCTCTTGGGACTCAGCCTTGCCGTGGTCCGGTCCCGCGGTGGCTACTCCGTTATTGGCCACCACCGTGGACGTGCCGTCATCAATGTCAGCGTCAGCCTCAGCGTCAGCGTCAGCGGGCGACCGCTCAACCGCTTTCCCTAGCTTCGCTTCCGAGAGCGACTCGCCGACAGTGTCAGGACGTCGTGGGTCGTGCGATGCCTGCTCCGCGGGTTCCTGATTCTCCCGCCGTGAAGGCGCTCCAGAGGGCTTTCCAGCATCGTCACGCAACTCCTCTCCGTCCCGAGCTAGTGACTCAGCAGAATCCTCGATGAACTCCTCGCCCTCATGTTGGAACTCACGTATGTCAAAACCAGAATTAACGTCAGCACCGCCGCCAGCGGAAACCGGATCCGGCGGCTCGACATCTGCTTCGAAATCTAGTGGATCCCAGCCCTCAGTCTCACGTATCCACTGATGGACAGGCTTATCCGAC
>NZ_JARAVK010000419.1:2363-4829 GCF_033792765.1 Streptomyces sp. PA03-6a
CGTACATGCGCGTCTCGAGTTCCGACGGACTCATCCCACGCCGCACAGCCTCATTCTGAAAAAACTCCTCAAACGGGGCGTAAGCATTACTTGCGGGCGGCGCGAGGGGTCTCGCTGCAGTGTCGCCAATCGTAATGATGTCACCGTCGGGCGCAAAGTCCTGAACGATAGCGGAACCAGGAATGCGGCCCAGAGTGTTCTCGTTCCCGGACTGCGATCGGCCACGAAGGACAACGGCGCGGAGACTAGAGAATGTGCCTCTGACAGCTACTGTATCTACTGGACGCTTTCGACTCCAGCCACTGATGATTTCATCCAGGAACATAGCTCGCTGTGGGGCTTCACCTCTCAGGAGACCATTGTTCATAAAGTAGGCCACGGCCGTTTCGGCGAAATCCTCGGCCGGATTCGTCCGACCGTATGGGGTTACCGGCTGCTCCTTCCAAGGAAAGTATCTTTTCCCATCCCCAGTCCAGGATCCTACCTGTCGCATGAAGTTTGATATTTCATGCGGCGGCAATTCCTCAATTATCTCCTTAGTAACGATTCCGGGAGAGCTGCCGCGCTTCTTGTCAATATCCAAGATCTGCGGATATTTGACCTCAAGCTTGTTTACGAAGGCGTACCGGCGGGGCCATCGACTCACCAGCAGTTCGGTATCAAAAAAGTATGCTTGAATCGAGAATTCGAAGTCGCGCTCGGGGTTCTCCGTCGCACGTCCGTTGATGACCGGAGGGGGTTCCTGGTCCCCCCACAACCTGTCGGTGAAATGCGATTGCGCGTAACCGAGCAGCCCATGGGCTAGCTCGTGGGTAGCTCGATACTGGATATCGTCGCTGACCTCAGAAGCAGTGCCGTTGACATTGATGCTGGTACGGGGCGCGGAAATGTAGAGGTTGAACAGTCTACTCTTTTCAAAATATCTTCCGAGTACAGTCGGGGAAATCTGGCTACCAGCCAGCGCCCAAGTGACCGCCCCGACGGTCTTTACCTCTTGTGCGACACCTCTTCGAACTGATCCCGCACGCCTCTTTCCGAGGATTTGTTCAAAATGACCCGCCGCTGCACGGAGTCCCCTCAGAATCGGCAGCGTGAAATCCTGCGGCTGGACTTCGTTCAGCACGTTTATCGGAGCGTCTAGATGTCTCAGCCGCTCTGCCGTGACTCCGGCGCGCGAGTCAAGCTGAATCCCGAAATCATTCTCGAGATCCTGGATAAGTCGCAGGCGCTCCTTCTCCAGACCCGACTTCATAAATAGGATCGGGTTGACCGTTATCACTGTCGGGAACCGGCTGCTCGGGTCGAACAGGGCGGTCTTCGCTGGGGATTCAATTTTCGTCAGCCAGGCAAGGATCTCTGCATGCTGACGAACGGGCTCGTGCGCGCGGGCCTTCACATGGTCCGCTCCCCGCTTGGTGATCGTTTCGCTATCGGCCACCAACGTCGCCGTGTCGTCGTCAGTGCCGACACGGGTGACATTGTCATCGTCAGTCATTGTGCCGAGTGCGTGCTCTGATGTGTCGGTAGCGGAGGTCTGGGGCAAGCCGTCCGGTTGGCCGGTGTCGGCTGCAGTGCTTACCTGGTCGGTCTGTGGTGCGTTGTCGTCGCCGTTGATCGTTGCGATGGTTAGGTCGCCGCTGGTCGTGACGGGGCGCCGTGGGGGCGAGTCGAGGTCCAGTTGTGGCGCGGACTGAGTTCGGGTGCGCGGAACGGAGGGCTGCTCGGTGCCGAACAGCGGCCGTGTGGTGGTCGCGGTTTCCGTCGCTGCGGGCTTGCTAACCGCAGAAGGAATATGCGCACGGTTTCCCTCATCGGCGTTAGCCTGCGGCTGAGTGGCGGCAGGGCTTGAGGTTGCCGCGCTATTGGGGGTGCCGCTCACGGTGTTAGGTGACGGTGATGGGGCCGCCGTGCCGACAGGAGTGGGGTTGGTCCTGATAGCGCCCGCCGTGGTGGTGGCGGGGTTGTTCACGGATGTCGCCGGGTGCGGTGTGCCGCTGAGGGTGCTGACCTCGCCGCCGGCGGGGGATGCGTGAAGCGTGCCAGTCTCGTGCTCGGGGTTGGGTGTGCTCTCGAACCCGGGGAGTCCAGCAGCGTTGTCGTATGTCGGCACAGGCCCGCCGTCGGTCCCGGCAGCGGGGCCGGTGGAGACAGTCGTGACGGTGTCCTCCGCAGCCCCGACGCGTGGATCGCCGCTGCTGGCCTGGGGTCCGGTCACTTCCGTCGCTGGTCGGTGCGACTGGCTGCCAGTCGCACCGTGACTGCGGATCGGCGTGGGGCTCGATGTACTGCTGCCAGCCGTATCCTGGCCCGCAGAACGGCCTGTGGCGCCGCGGGTACGAACGGCTGGCTCGCTCCCCGGGCTTGTGCTGACGGTGCCTGTACCGGTGCCGCCGTTACGGCTTGAGGCAGCGGTGTTCTGGGCAGGTCCTGTTGCTCCAGAGTCGGTCGGCCCCTGGGTTCCGGAGG
>NZ_JARAVK010000041.1:0-47934 GCF_033792765.1 Streptomyces sp. PA03-6a
GCCTCTATGTTTTACTGTGATACGTGTCACGCGCTCGCCGTGGTCGGCGGGGGCACGGTGGTGCATTTGTTCTAGCGGTCTCGGTCATCTCTCCGTCGGAGCTCGTGGGCGGGTGGAGCGGAGGGGCCGGGTCGGCAGCGTGGGGCGGGGGGGACCCGGTCGGGGGAAGGCGACGGCCTCCCCCTTCCCTCGATCGTGACGACCGCGCCCGACGGGTCGAACCAGATCCGTGCCGTCCACGGCCCCACGGGCTCCCGCGAGCGGTCCACGGAGACCGTCAGCGTCATGCTCTCCCCGGGCCGCAGCCTGCCGTGGCTCCGGCTCAGCCGCAGCCACGGCTCGGAGGTGGCCGCCCGCCAGCGGACCGGCGCCGCGCCCTCGGCGGTGAGGGTGACGACGGTGACGTGACCGCGCGAGCGGGCCTCGACGAGCAGCCGGCCCGGGCGGGGCACCGAGCGGTCGTCGCCGTCCGTGGCGTCGCCCGGCGGCGAGGCGGAGCCCCGGGCACCGGCCGAGGCGGAGGCGGCGGCGGACGCCGAGGGGGCGGCGGACACGACGGAGACCGACAGACGGCCCGGGCCCCCGCGCGTGGAACGCCCGCGCGCGTCGGCCGCGCCCGCGACACCGGCCTTCTCGTACTGCACGCCGTCGAGGCCCTCGCCGGCGCTGAAGGAACCTTCCCCCTTGTGCTCGGGCGCCAGCGGCGCCCCGTGGTACGCCGCCCACAGCGCCAGCACCGGTGCCGCGACGACGGCCGCGACCACCGTGGAGGTCACCGCGCGGTGCCGCATCCGGGCCCGCCGCGCCATCCGCTCCTTCAGGTCCATCGGGAAGCCGTGCCGGTCGAAGCGCGGGGTGCCCTGGCGGGCGCGCCCGACGCCGCCCCGCATGGCGTGCAGCAAGGCGGCGTACGCGGCGGAGCGGGGCGCCTCGACCGTCGACAGCACGGCCGTCGCGGCGGTGGTGGCCAGGCCCGGCCAGGGTCCCGTCGCCACGGCGCGCTCGGCCGTGACCCGGCAGTGCGCGCACACGTCGACGTGGGTCACCAGCTCGCGGCGGAGCGCCGAGCCCAGCAGCACCCGGGCGTCACCGGCGAGGCGGGCGACCGCCGCGCAGTTGCCGAGCTCGACCACGGCGAGCGCCGCCCGGGTGCGCTCCACCTCGCAGGCCGCCTGGGCGAGCAGCGCGCGCGTCGCGTCCGGCTCCCGCCCGACGACCAGGGCCACCTCGTGCGGCGCCAGCTGGTGGCGGACGGCGAGCTCCAGCGCCTCGCGCTGCTCGGGGGTGGTGCCGGCCGCCTCGGGCCAGGCCAGCGCCGCCAGTTCGCCGCGTCTGCGGGCGGCCACGTCCGCCGAGGCCTGTACCGATACCGGCCGCCCCTCGGCCAGGGTGCGCAGGCAGGCCCAGCGGGCCAGCGCGTACAGCCAGGGCCTGCGCAGCTCGGGGTCGCGCAGCCGGGCGCGCTGGCGCTCGGCCACGGCCAGCACGTCGCCGAGGGCGGCGGCGGCGGAGTCGTGCTCGCACAGCACGGAGAGGCAGTAGGTGAACAGCCCGTCCAGGTACGGCTCGTAGTGCGCCGGGGGCTGTGCGGGCAGGGTCCCCTGCGGGCGTGGCCGCCGCCGCGCCGGGGACCCCGTGGTCCCCGGCGCGGTGCGGCCACGCTGGACCGGCGCGCGGTGTCGGCGGTGCGCGCCGGTTGTCTGGGAGGGTGTGTCAGACCTGCTGCTCATCACTCCGTGACGGTAGGACCACGACCCGTACACCCTCAGGCATCACGGCGGGCTTTAATCCAAATGGGTGGTGATCCCGCCCGAAAGAGCACACGCCGCTCACCCCGTCGGGTGACCCTCCGGCCACGTGCGCGAGCCTTTTCCGGAGCGGGACGGCAGGGACCCGCGCCGCGGGCGGTGCGGCGTTGTCGGTGGCACCCGATAGCGTGCGGCGCATGGCTGCCCGCACCCGCCCCGCTTCCAAGGACCGTCCGTCGTACCGCTGCACGGAGTGCGGCTGGACGACCGTGAAGTGGCTCGGCCGCTGCGGCGAGTGCCAGGCGTGGGGCACGGTCGAGGAGTACGGCGGCGCGTCGCCGGTGCGCACGACCGCGGCCGGCCGGGTGACGACGCCGGCCAAGCCGATCGGGCAGGTGGACGGCCGCCAGGCCACCGCGCGCGGCACGGGCGTGCCGGAGCTGGACCGGGTCCTGGGCGGCGGGCTGGTGCCCGGGGCCGTGGTGCTGCTCGCGGGGGAGCCGGGCGTCGGCAAGTCGACGCTGCTGCTGGACGTCGCCGCGAAGGCGGCCGGGCCCCAGGCGCGCACGCTCTACGTGACCGGTGAGGAGTCCGCGTCGCAGGTACGGCTGCGGGCCGACCGCATCGGCGCCCTGTCCGACCACCTCTACCTCGCCGCCGAGACCGACCTGTCGGCGGTGCTGGGGCATCTGGACGACGTCAAGCCCTCGCTGCTGATCCTGGACTCGGTGCAGACGGTCGCCTCCCCCGAGATCGACGGAGCCCCCGGCGGCATGGCCCAGGTCCGTGAGGTGGCGGGCGCGCTCATCCGCGCCTCGAAGGAGCGCGGCATGTCGACGCTGCTCGTCGGCCACGTCACCAAGGACGGCGCGATCGCGGGCCCCCGGCTGCTGGAGCACCTGGTGGACGTGGTGCTGTCCTTCGAGGGCGACCGCCACGCCCGCCTGCGGCTGATCCGGGGCATCAAGAACCGCTACGGCGCCACCGACGAGGTCGGCTGCTTCGAGC
Source organism: Streptomyces sp. PA03-6a (assembly GCF_033792765.1). NCBI lineage: Bacteria > Bacillati > Actinomycetota > Actinomycetes > Kitasatosporales > Streptomycetaceae > Streptomyces > Streptomyces sp. PA03-6a. Next base: position 2,757 of record NZ_JARAVK010000041.1, read on the forward strand.
TGCACGACGAGGGCATCACGGGCCTGGCCGACCCGTCCGGCCTCTTCCTGACCCGGCGCGACGAACCGGTCCCCGGCACGTGCCTGACCGTCACCCTGGAGGGCAAGCGCCCGCTGGTCGCCGAGGTGCAGGCGCTGACCGTCGACACCCAGATCCCCTCCCCGCGCCGTACGACCTCCGGCCTGGAGAACTCCCGGGTGTCGATGATGCTGGCGGTGCTGGAGCAGCGCGGCCGGATCAAGTCGATCGGCAAGCAGGACATCTACACGGCGACCGTCGGCGGCGTGAAGCTCGGGGAGCCTGCCGCCGACCTGGCGGTGGCGCTCGCCCTGGCCAGCGCCGCGATCGACACGCCGCTGCCGAAGAACCTGGTCGCGGTGGGTGAGGTGGGCCTGGCGGGCGAGGTCAGGAGGGTCACCGGGGTGCAGCGCAGGCTCGCCGAGGCGGCCCGGCTGGGCTTCACCCACGCCCTTGTGCCGCCGGACCCGGGGAAGATCCCGTCGGGGATGAAGGTGACGGAGGTGGCGGACATAGGGGACGCCTTGCGCGTCCTGCCCAAGAGGGCCCCACGTCCCTGACCCTTCCGACGGTAAACTTTGCCCTGGTCTCGCCCATCCGGGCATCCGTACGACCGGAGGAGAGCAGTGGCAGCCAACGACCGGGCGTCAGCTCCCGGCAAGGCCTGGAGTCGCGAGGGCTCGGGCGGTGAGGGTCTGATGCGCGCCTCCCTGAGCGCCGTGGCCCCCGGCACGGGCCTTCGGGACGGCCTCGAGCGGGTCCTGCGCGGCAACACCGGCGGCCTCATCGTGCTGGGCATGGACAAGACCGTCGAATCACTGTGCACCGGCGGTTTCGTGCTGGACGTCGAGTTCAGCGCCACCAGGCTGCGCGAGCTGTGCAAGCTCGACGGCGCCCTCATCCTCGACCGGGACATCACCAAGATCGTGCGGGCCGGGGTCCAGCTGGTGCCGGACGCGTCGATCCCCACCGAGGAGACCGGCACCCGGCACCGCACCGCCCAGCGGGTCTCCATCCAGACCGGCTTCCCGGTCGTCTCCGTCAGCCAGTCGATGCGGCTGATCGCCCTGTACGTGGCCGGTCAGCGCCGCGTCCTGGAGGACTCGGCGGCCATCCTCTCCCGCGCCAACCAGGCGCTGGCCACCCTGGAGCGCTACAAGCTGCGCCTGGACGAGGTCGCGGGCACCCTCTCCGCCCTGGAGATCGAGGACCTGGTCACCGTCCGGGACGTCACGGCGGTCGCGCAGCGCCTGGAGATGGTGCGCAGGATCGCCACGGAGATCGCGGAGTACGTGGTCGAGCTGGGCACCGACGGCCGGCTGCTCTCCCTGCAGCTGGACGAGCTGATCGCGGGCGTCGAGCCCGAGCGCGAGCTGGTCGTCCGCGACTACGTGCCGGAGCCGACCGCCAAGCGCAGCCGCACGGTCGCCGAGGCGCTCACCGAACTGGACTCGCTGCCCCAGGGCGAGCTGCTCGAACTCCCCACCGTGGCGAGGGCGCTGGGCTATGCCGGCTCCCCCGAGGCGCTGGACTCCGCGGTCTCGCCGCGCGGTTACCGGCTGCTGGCGAAGGTGCCCCGGCTGCCGAACACGATCGTGGAGCGGCTGGTCGAGCACTTCGGCGGGCTGCAGAAGCTGCTCGCCGCGAGCGTGGACGACCTGCAGACGGTCGACGGCGTCGGTGAGGCCCGGGCCCGCTCCGTCCGCGAGGGGCTGTCGCGCCTCGCGGAGTCCTCCATCCTGGAACGCTACGTCTGAGGGCCGGGGGTCCCGGGGGTCCCGCCCCGCGCCGGACGTCCGGGCGTCCTGGCCGCCCCGGACGTCCTAGACGTTCTTCAGGACGAAGGACGTCTGCTTCGCGGAACGGCCCGGGAGCTTCACCTCGAGCAGGTAGGTGCCGTACGGGGCCGCCCCGCCCTTGGGCGTGGCGCACCGCGGGGAGCTCGTCCGGCGGTCCCACTCGACGTCGTACGAGGTCGAGCCGCCCGCCGGGACCTGCAGCAGGTACGGGGCACGGCTCTTGGGGCAGTCGTCGCTGGCCCACACGTGGTGGTCGTTGACGTCGCTGATGGAGAAGACCGCCGAGTCCGGGCCGAAGTCCAGCTTGCAGGCGGTGGCGGAGGGGTTGGTCGCGGTCAGCGTGAACCGGGGCCGCTCGCCGGGCTCGTAGGCGTTGTCGGTGCTGCGCACGCTCAGCGAGACGCCCGGCCCGCAGTTCGGCAGCGAGGAGCCCGCGGGCAACTGCGCACCGCCGCTGCCGCTCCCACCGCCACTGCCGCCGGAACCACCCGCGTCCGCGGCGCCCGAGGCACCGGCGTCCGTGCCTCCGTCGCCGCCACCGGAGTCGGCGCCCTGCGAACTGCCGTCCGTGGCACCGGAGTCGCCGGTGCCGCCGTCCGTGGCGTCACCGCCGTCGTCGCCGCCGGAACCACCGCCGACCGAGCCGCCCGGGCGGGAGCTGTTGAGCGGACCGCTCGCGGACGGGCCGGGAGTGATGGACGGCGCGGGTGAACGGCCGTCCGGCCCGTTGGCGCTGTTCCCCCCGCCGTCACGGGAGTTGACGGCCCATACGACCAGGACGGTGAGCAGCCCGACCAGGAGCAGCACAACCGCCCGTCGCCGCCAGTAGATGGAGGACGGGAGAGGTCCCACGGGATTGCGCATTGAGCCCACGCGCAAACCTTATGCGGTTTCCCTTGAATCGGACCAAGGCACGCGCGGCACGCTGGCAACTTGTGTGATTGATCAGCAGATCTCCCTTCCGTTCCGGGGAGCTCCCCCAGCCGTTCGCGCTGCCCGCCACGGCGGCCCCGGGGACGTAGGATCGGAGGCGCTATGAACGACGACCGCGACCACCAGCAGCTGCACTCCCCCGTGATCGACTGGTTCGACGACAACGCCCGGGACCTGCCGTGGCGCCGTCCCGAAGCGGGCGCCTGGGGCGTCATGGTCAGCGAGTTCATGCTGCAGCAGACCCCGGTCAGCCGGGTCCTGCCGGTGTACGGGACGTGGCTGGAGCGCTGGCCCACGCCGGGCGCCCTCGCGGCGGAGCCCGCCGGCGAGGCGGTCCGCGCCTGGGGCCGGCTCGGCTATCCGCGCCGGGCACTGCGACTGCACGCCGCGGCGACCGCGATCGCCCAGCTGCACGCCGGCGAAGTGCCCACGGAGCACGCCGAGTTGCTGGCCCTCCCGGGGGTCGGCGAGTACACGGCCGCCGCGGTGGCCTCCTTCGCGTACGGGCAGCGGCACGCGGTGCTGGACACCAATGTGCGCCGGGTCTTCGCGCGCGCCGTGACCGGTGTGGAGTACCCGCCGAACGCGACGACCGCCGCCGAGCGCCGGATCGCCCACCGGATGCTCCCCGCCGACGAGGCCACCGCCGCCCGCTGGGCCGCGGCCACGATGGAACTGGGCGCCCTGATCTGCACTGCCCGCGGCCCCGAGTGCGTGCGCTGCCCGATCGCCGGGCAGTGCGCCTGGCGGCTGGCCGGCTCCCCCGCGCACGAGGGACCGCCCCGCCGCGGCCAGACCTACGCCGGTACCGACCGCCAGGTCCGGGGCAGGCTGCTGGCCGTGCTGCGCGAGGCCACGGAGCCGGTGGCGCAGGCCGAGCTGGACGCCATGTGGCACGAGCCCGTCCAGCGCGCCCGGGCCCTGGACGGCCTGGCCGCCGACGGCCTGGTGGAACCCCTCGCGGACGGTCTGTACCGGCTGCCCGGCTGAGCTCCGCACACTCCGGACGGCCCTGTCGTTACACAACCGATGGGTGGCTGTGGGTCCGCTGTGCGGCGGTGGTCGCGAAAGCCGTACATCCGCTCCGTAGCGTCGACCTGGTCGTAATCAAGCGCGCCGGACGGAGGGACGCCATGGCGGCGAACGCCCAGGGGACAGCCCAGGTCATGGACTTCGAGGAGTACGTGCGGAACCGGCAGGAGGCCCTGCTGCGCAGCGCGCGCCGGCTCGTCCCCGACCCGATCGACGCCCAGGACCTGGTGCAGACGGCGCTGGCCCGCACCTACCCGCGCTGGGGCGACATCGCCGACAAGAACCTGGCCGACGCGTACATGCGCCGGGTGATGATCAACACCCGTACCGAGTGGTGGCGCGCCCGCCGGCTGGAGGAGGTGCCGACCCCCGAGCTGCCGGAGGGTTCCGTGGACGACGGCGCCGACCAGCGGGCCGACCGGGCGATGCTGCTGGACGCGCTCGGCATGCTGGCCCCCAAGCAGCGCCAGGTGGTGCTGCTGCGCCACTACCGGCAGCTCAGCACGGAGGAGACGGCGCACGCGCTGGGCATGTCGGTGGGTACCGTGAAGAGCACGCTGCACCGGGCGCTGGCGCGGCTGCGCGCCGAGCTCGAGCGGCAGAGCAACGGATACGGAAGGCCCGTGGAGCCCGCCACGGGCAGGACGGAGGGCGTGTGCGCCGCAGCGTAGTCCCGGTGGGTACCGCTGCCGCCGCCGTCGCGGTGTGCGGGGCACTCGTCGCCGTGACCAGCTGCCGCGACGCCGGCGGGGTGCGCGAGGAGGGCACCGCCGCGGTCGCCTCCCCGGCCCTGCCGTCCCCCTCGGTGTCGGCACCGGTCCCGGACGCCCGCACGCTGGACGGCGGGCGGTCGGCGGACCCGCGGGCGGTGGACGCCAAGGCCGCCGCGGACGTGGTGCGCCTGGTGAAGCACGACCCGAAGGTGGCCCGGGACATCCGGGACAGCCTGGTGGCCTGCGCCGCGCCGTCCACGGGTGTGGGGACCCGCCCGAAGACCGCGGAGCAGCCGTACCCGGTGGACCGCCGCTCGGGCCGACTGACCGGCGGGGACGGCACGGACCTGGTGGTCAACGTCTCGACCTGCGCGGACAGCGTGGGCATCGGGAGCTACGTCTACCGCCGGGTGGACGGCGCGTACGTCAACGTCTTCGCCGACGAGCAGCCCCCCGTCTTCGCCGAGATCGGCGACGGCACCTTGAAGGTGACCCACCAGGTGTACGAGCCGCAGGACGCGGTCTCCAACCCCTCGGGCGAGGACGTGACCACGTACCGGTGGAACGGCTCCCGCTTCGAGGAGGTCTCGTTCTCCCACCGCGACTACGAGACGGACGACGGCACCGGGAGCGGTCCGCATGGCTGACACCCACGTCCTGTTCGTCGAGGACGACGACGTCATCCGCGAGGCGACGACCCTGGCGCTGGAGCGCGACGGCTTCGACGTGACCGCCGTACCGGACGGCCTGGCCGGGCTGGAGGCGTTCCGGGCCCGGCAGCCCGACCTGGCGCTGCTGGACGTCATGGTGCCGGGCCTGGACGGGGTGAGCCTGTGTCGGCGCATCCGGGACGAGTCGACGGTGCCGGTGATCATGCTCTCGGCGCGGGCCGACGCGATCGACGTCGTCCTGGGCCTGGAGGCGGGTGCCGACGACTACGTCACCAAGCCCTTCGACGGGGCCGTGCTGACCGCCCGCATGCGGGCGGTGCTGCGGCGCTTCCGGGTGGCCGCGGCGGACGAGCCCCCGGCCGGGACCGGGGCGCTGACCTTCGGGGACCTGGAGGTGGACCCAGAGGGGATGGAGGTGCGGCGCGCCGGCGACCGCCTGGCGCTGACGCCCACGGAGATGCGGCTGCTGCTGGAGTTCTCGGCGGCGCCGGGGACGGTGCTGTCCCGGGACCGGCTGCTGGAGCGGGTCTGGGACTACGAGTGGGGCGGCGACACCCGGGTGGTGGACGTCCATGTGCAGCGACTGCGGGCGAAGATCGGGCAGGAGCGCATCGAGACGGTGCGCGGCTTCGGCTACAAGCTCAGGGGTTGACGCGGTGACCGCGCGTCCCGGGGGCCCCGTGGCGAGGAGGGCCCGTCCGCTGCCGAAGATCGGGCTGCGCTGGAAGGTCTGCGTGGCGATCGCCGTGGTGTCGGCGCTGGTCGCGCTGGTGCTGAGCCTGGTGGTGCACAACGCGGCCCGGGCCAGCATGATCGACAACTCCCGTGACGTGCAGAACGAGCGGGTGCAGTTCGCCCAGCGGATCTACGAGTCCACCGGCCGGCTCACCTTCGACGCCCGGCTGGACGACCCGGACCTGCCCGCGCCGCTGAAGCGGCTGGCCCGGGAGGGCAAACGGGCCACCTACGTCTCCGACACCGGCGGCGCGCCCGTGGTGTGGGCGGAGACCCCGCTGGCGGACGGCAAGGTCCTGTCCCTCAATTCGGCGTTCACCGACCGCTTCTCGGTCCTGGAGGACCTGGACCAGGCGCTGGTCATCGGCTCGTCGGCGGTCGTCGTGGGCGGCACGGCGCTGGGCGTGCTCATCGGCGGGCAGCTGTCCCGGCGGCTGCGCAAGGCGGCCGAGGCGGCCGGCCGGGTGGCCGACGGGGAGACGAACGTACGGGTGCGCGACGCGATCGGCGGCCGGGTCCGGGACGAGACGGACGAGCTGGCGCGCGCGGTGGACGCCATGGCGGACGTCCTGGCCGGCCGGCTGGAGGCGGAGCGCCGGGTCACCGCGGACATCGCCCACGAGCTGCGCACCCCGGTGACGGGGCTGGTCACCGCGGCCGAGCTGCTGCCGCCGGGCCGCCCCTCCGAGCTGGTCAGGGACCGCTCGCAGGCGCTGCGCACGCTCGTCGAGGACGTCCTGGAGGTCGCCCGGCTGGACGGCGCCGCCGAGCAGGCCGACCTCCAGGACGTGGCGCTCGGCGACTTCGTACGGCGCAGGGTCGCGGCCGCGGCTCCCGAGGCGACCGTGACCGTCCGCGACGACGCAGTGGTCCGCACCGACCCGCGCCGGCTGGAGCGCGTCCTGGGCAACCTGCTGGCGAACGCCGGGCGGCACGGCCGGCCGCCCGTCGAGGTCACCGTCGACGGCCCGTACGTGGAGGTCCGCGACCACGGCCCGGGCTTCCCCCGCGACCTGCTCCGCGACGGCCCGAGCCGCTTCCGCACGGGCAGCAGCGACCGGGCCGGCAGCGGCCACGGTCTGGGGCTCACCATCGCCACCGGTCAGACCCGCGTCCTCGGCGCCCGTCTCACCTTCCGCAACGTGCCCGAGGAGGAGGGCGGCGGCGCGGTCGCCCGCTTGCTGCTGCCCCGCGAGTGACGGCGGATCCGACGCAGCGGTCCCACGCCGCGGGCCGCAGGTTCCCCGCCGAACGGACGATGCGCGCACGTGGGTCGGACGACGACCCCCGTGCGAGCATCGGCAGCGGGTGGGGCGGGGTGGGCCGCAGGCTCAGACGACCTCGACCGCGGCGACCGCTTCCTCGGTGCTGGGCGCGGTCGGCGCCGAGCGCAGCGGGATCTCCTTGACGAAGAAGGCCAGCAGGAAGCCGATGACGCTGACCGCCGCGCCCCACAGGAAGACGTGGTGCGTGCCGCCGGCGACGGCGTGCAGGTAGGCGTCCTTGACGGCCGGGGGCAGCTTGGCCAGGCCCGCCGGGTCCAGCTGGGCGGAGCCGGACGCGGCGCCCTCGGCGGCGCCGCCGAGGCGGTCCGTCATGGTGTTCTGCACCTGGTGGGTGAAGATCGCGCCGAAGAGGGCGACGCCGAAGGAGCCACCGATCGTCCGGAAGAGCGTGGAGGACGAGGAGCCGACGCCCATGTCCTTCATCTCGACGCTGTTCTGCGCTATCAGCATCGTGATCTGCATCAGGAAGCCCATGCCCGCGCCGAGCACGGCCATCCACACGCCGGAGACGAAGCGGGTGGTGCCGGTGTCCATCGTGGACAGCAGGTAGAGGCCGACGGTCATCAGGCCGCCGCCGACGATCGGGAAGATCTTGTACTTGCCGGTCTGGGTGGTGATCCGGCCGGCGATCAGCGAGACGACCATCATCGCCAGCAGCAGCGGCAGCAGCAGGAGGCCGGAGTTGGTCGCGGAGGCGCCCTGCACGGTCTGCTGGTACAGCGGCAGGAAGGTCATCGCGCCGAACATCACGAAGCCGACCAGGAAGCCGATCACCGAGATCAGCGAGAAGTTGCGGCTGTGGAAGATGTGCAGCGGGATGACCGGCTCCGCGACGCGGTTCTCCACGAAGAGGAAGGCGGCCAGCGCGGCCAGGCCGAGCACCAGCAGGCCCAGGATCTGCGGCGAGCCCCACGCGTACTGGTTGCCGCCCCAGGTGGTGAGCAGGACCAGCGAGGTGATGCTGACGGTGAGCAGCACCGTGCCGAGGTAGTCGATGCTGGTCTTGATCTGCTTCTTCGGCAGGTGCAGCACCGCCGAGATCATGAACAGGGCGACCACGCCGAGGGGGAGGTTGATGTAGAAGCTCCAACGCCAGCCCCAGTTGTCGGTGATGCTGCCACCGACGAGCGGTCCGCCGATCATGGCGACCGCCATGACGCCGGCCATCATGCCCTGGTACTTGCCGCGCTCGCGCGGCGGGATCAGGTCACCGATGATCGCCATCACACCGACGATCAGGCCGCCGGCGCCCAGGCCCTGCACGGCGCGGAAGGCGATCAGCTGGCCCATGTCCTGCGCCATGCCGGACAGCGCCGATCCGATCAGGAAGATCACGATCGACGACATGAAGATGCCCTTGCGGCCGTACAGGTCGCCGAGCTTGCCCCAGACGGGCGTCGATGCGGCGGTGGCCAGCGTGTACGCGGTGACCACCCAGGACAGGTGCTCCAGGCCGCCCAGCTCGCCCACGATGGTGGGCATCGCGGTGCCGATGATCATGTTGTCCAGCATCGCGAGCAACATCGCGATCATGAGCCCGAACAACACCACGCGCACGCTGCGCTGCGGGGTGTCGGCGGTGTCCGCCATCACAAGCTCCCCTACTTGTTTCTTGCTTGTCTTCGGTTGCTTACCTGCCGCCCGGCTAGTTGCCTGGGGCACCCTGACAGTATGCGGCTTACTAGCCGGGCGTCAAGTAAGTTAAAGTTCGCCCCATGGCAACGCCCCACGCACGCAGAGGCGATACGCGACGCCGCATCCAGGACGTCGCGCTGGAACTCTTCGCCGAGCAGGGATACGAGAAGACGTCCCTGCGCGAGATCGCCGAGCACCTGGACGTGACCAAAGCGGCGTTGTACTACCACTTCAGGACCAAGGAGGACATCCTCAACAGCATCGTCGAGGACCTCGCCTCACCGGTCGACGAGCTGATCGCCTGGGCCACGGAGCAGCCGCGCACCCTGGAGACCAAGTGCGAGGTGCTGCGCCGCTACGCGGACGCGCTGTGGAGCGCCGGACCGCTGTTCCGCTTCATCCAGGAGAACCAGGCCACCGTCCGCGACCTGAGCATCGGCGAGACCTTCAAGACCAAGCTGCTCGCCGTCCACTCCCTGCTCAAGGACCCGGACGCGCCGCTGACCGACCAGGTGCGCTCGATCACCGCGGTCTTCGCGATGCACGCGGGGATGTTCGCCATGCAGAACCTCGAGGGCGACCCCGAGGAGAAGCGTGCCGCCGTCCTCGAGGTCGCCCAGGAGCTGATCGCCCAGACCTACCGGGGTCAGACCGACACGCCGTGAGCCCGCAGGTAGGGCAGCGGGTTCACCGACGAGCCGTAGTACGGGGTCTTGCGGATCTCGAAGTGCAGGTGGGGGCCGGTGCTGTTGCCGGTGTTGCCGGACAGCGCGATCTGCTGGCCCTGGCCGACGTGCTGGCCGATGCGCACCTGCATCTTCGACAGGTGGCCGTACTGCGAGTACATGCCGTTGGCGTGACGGATCACGATGTTGTTGCCGTAGGCGCCGCCCCAGCCCGCCTCGACCACGGTGCCGGCGCTCACGGCGTGGACGTTGGTGCCGATCGGCACGGCGAAGTCCTGGCCGGAGTGCTTGTGCGCCCAGCGGGCGCCGTTCTGCATGTAACCGGCGGACAGCGCGTACTTCTTGACCGGGACCGACCAGCCGCTGTTGCTGCGGCTCTGCTGCTGCGGGGCGCTCTTGGCGGACTGCGCCACGTGGTTCTGGTGCTTCCAGTGCAGCTTGGCGTGCGCGTGGCGGTCGGCCTTCACGGCCTGGGCGGCACGCTGCTGCACGTCGGCCTGCGCCCGGGTGACGTCCGCCAGCTTCCCGGCCGCGCCGAGGCCCAGCAGGCTCCCGTCCTGCGTCTCCGCCACGGCCGTCCCTGCCGCACCGAGTGCCAGCGAGGCGCAGACGCCGGCGGTGACGACGGTGCGACGGCCGCGGAAGACGGAGTTCGAGATCTTGGGCATACGCATTCGGAATTACCTCGCGGAAATAGCCGGACAAGTACATTGCGACGTGTTCGCCGCGATCCCTTGGTAACCCGACATTCCGGCCCCACACAAACCCCCCCGATTACTACCGTCTTTCGTAGGTTTCACCGCCCGCGCCCCGCTTCCCCGCCTGCCGCAAGGGTGCTGTCCCCTATGGTGTTTCGTACGTGGCCCAGGTCACGTGGGTCACGTCACCGGCCCCGGGACCAAAGGGAATTGCCCTTCGGGACCTAGGTCCCGTGGCCCGGGTCACACGGAATGGGAAATCCGGGAGCACGCGGAGCGCGGAAAGGGAAAACCGCGCGAACCGCGCGACGGGGGGCGGGAACGTGGATCCTTCTGCCGTGGGCGTACGGCTGGCGTCGGCCGTCGCGGGGCCACTGGTCAAGAGGCTCTTCGTGGCCGAGGGCCCCGGCGCGGGGCTCGTGGACCGGCCGGTGCGCATCTCCTCCCGCGTCTCCTTCAGGGGCGAGAAGCGCACCCTCACCGACGCGGACCTGCGCGCCCTGGCCGCCAAGCTGGTGCGCCAGGCCCTGCGCACCGGGGAACGCCCCGTCGGCGCCGACGAGGAGACCGCCGTCGCGGACGCCCTCGCGGCCTCCCTGCGGGCCCTGGGTGACCTCGACCTCACCGACCTGCAGGCCGTGGGCCTCGGGCACACCGCGTTCGCCCGCGCCCTGCGCCGCGCGGCCGGGTCCCCGGAGCGGGAGCTCAGCGCCGACGGGGCGCACTTCCACGAACGGCTGCTCGACACGGCCTGCCTGCACATCCTGCACTTCTTCACCCAGCGCTCGACCTTCGTCGCCGCCACCCTGGTCGAGCAGAGCCGGACGCTGGGCGACCTGACCGCCCGCGTCGACGAGCTCATCGCCCGCACCCCGCTGCCGGGCGGCGAGGACGCGGCCTTCGAGCGGCGCTACCTGGCGTACGTCGCGAAGAAGCACGGGCGGCTCACGATCCACGGCCTCGACCTGGCGGACACCCCGGACCGCTGGCCGCTGGACACCGCCTACCTCAGCCTGGAGGCGGCACCGTCCGCCGGGCCCCCGGCCGGCGGGCCTCCGCACGGGGGGCCTCCGCAGGGTGCGACGGAGGGGCCCGGGGGACCCCGCGCCGCCGACCGCGCGCTCGCCGCGCACGAGCGGGTCCTGCTGCGCGGCGAGGCCGGGTCGGGGAAGACCACGCTCGTGCAGTGGCTGGCGATCGCCTGCGCGCGCCAGGACCCGGACGAGGGCATGGCGTACCTGGAGGACCGGATCCCGTTCGTCCTCCCGCTGCGCACCCTCACCCGCCACGGCGAACGCCTGCCCGCGCCCCCCGGCTTCCTCGCCGCCGCCGGCTGCCCTCTCGCCGGGACGCAGCCCGCGGGCTGGGAAACCCGGGTCCTGACCGAGGGCCGCGGGCTGCTGCTGGTCGACGGCATCGACGAGATCCCGGACGCCGAACGCCGCCGCGCCCGGGCCTGGCTCCGCGACCTGCTCGACGCCCATCCCGGCAACCGCTGGCTGGTCACCTCCCGCCCCTCCGCCGTTCGGGAGGACTGGCTGGCCGGGGAGGGCTTCACCGAGCTGGCCCTGACCCCCATGGGCCCCGCCGACGTCACCGCCTTCGTCCGCCGCTGGCACGCCGCCGCCGGGCCGGAGGCGGCCGGGTACGCCGACGGCCTGCTGAGCGCCGTGCGGGCAGAGCCGGACCTCGGCCGGCTCGCCACCAACCCCCTGATGTGCGGCCTGATCTGCGCCCTGCACCACGACCGCCGCGGCTACCTCCCGCGGGCGAGGAAGGACCTGTACGCCGCCGCCCTGTCGATGCTGCTGGTCCGCCGGGACCGCGAACGGGAGGCGGCGGTCGTGCCGCTGCGCGAGGAGGCGCAGATCGAGCTGCTGCAGCGGCTGGCGCACTGGCTGGTCCGCAACGGCCGCACCGAGATGGACCTCGACCGGGCCGAAGCCGTCGTCGCGCGGGCGCTGCCCGCCGTACCCGAGGCCGCCGCGCTCGGCGACGCCGCCGCCGTCCTCACCCACCTCCTCGACCGGGGCGGCGTGCTGCGCCGGCCCGCACCCGGCACGGTCGACTTCGTGCACCGCACCTTCCAGGACTACCTGGGCGCCCGCGCCGCCGTCGAGGAGGGCGACTTCGGCCTGCTCGCCGCCCACGCCGCCGACGACCGGTGGGAGGACGTCCTGCGCATGGCCGTCGCGCTCGCCCGCCCGGGCGAGAGGGTCGCGATCCTCCAGGACCTCCTCGACCGCGGTGACCTCGCCGCGGACCGGCGCACCCGTGCACGGCTCCATCTGCTCGCCGCCGCCTGCCTGGAGCACGCCACCGCCCTCGACCCGGCCGTGCGCGCGGCCGTGGAACGGCGCGCCGCCGCGCTCGTCCCGCCCGCCGACGCGGCCGAGGCCCGCGCCCTGGCGGAGGCCGGACCGCTCGTCCTGGACCTGCTCCCCGGCCCCGACGGGCTCTGCGACGAGGACGCCCTCCACGTCGTGGTCACGGCCTGCCACCTGCCCTCGGACCGGGCCGCCGGCTATCTGGGCCGCTTCGCCGCGCACCCGTCCGTGCGCGTCCGCGCCCAGCTGATGTGGTCCTGGCACCGCTTCGACTGCGCCGTGTACGCGCAGGAGGTCGTCGCCCGGCTCGACCCGGACGGCCTGGACTTCACCGTCCGCTCCGCCGACCAGCTGCGCGAACTGCGCGCGCTCGCTCTGCGGCCCACCCGCCTCGACCTGCGGGGCGACCTGCCCGTGGACGAGCTGACCGGGTACGTGGCCGGGCTCGCCCTCACCGAGGTCAGGCTGAAGGACTGCGCGCTGCCCGACCTGCGCTTCCTGGCGGGCCAGCGGGGCCTGCGCAGGCTCGCGCTGCTCGGTCCGGGCACGCCCGCCGACTGGGGGTCGATCGGCGGGCTGCCCGCACTGCGGGAGCTGGAGTTGGCCGCCCCGGCCGACGGCCGGTTCGACCTGTCACCGCTCGCGGCCCACCCCGGGCCGCTGACCGTGCGCATCCCGCTGCCGGCCGACCGTCTCGCCGGGGCCGACCGGCTGCCCGCGCACGTGACCGTCGTCGCAGGACCGGGTCAGGGACGGTAGCCGCCGTCCCGGTCCCCCCAGCCGTCCCAGCCGCCGTGGCCCCAGCCGTCGCCGTCCCCGTCGCAGTCCCCCTCGCAGGGCTCCCCGCCGGGGGGCGGGGAAGCGGCGGCCGTGGGCGTCTGGCTCGGCGGCGCCGAGGGCAGCGCGGCCACCCGGGTGGAGCCGGCGAGCAACTGCGAGCCGGTGGTGTAGGCCACCGACTGGAAGCGGGGCGGGGCGACGGAGGTGTCGAAGGTCCAGCGCTGGACGGGCCGGCCGTCGCGGGGCCGCAGGACGACCCGCGCACCCGGCTCGCGGCCCTCGGGGGCGACCGCGAGCTGCTGGTTCCAGCGGGGGATGAGGTCCCCGGTCAGGGTGAGGTCGTAGCGCACGTCCTCGGCGCCGGTGACGAAGGACGCCGTGCACAGACCCAGTTCCAGCGCGGGGCCGCGGTGGGAGTTGAGGCAGTACGCGGGCTGGGCGACGCTCCGCATGAGCCCGTCCGGCTCGTACGACCAGAACTGCGTGGCACCGGAGTCGCAGCGCGCGGTGGCCGCCCCGGTGCCGATCACGGTGCGGCGGCCGGACAGGTCGATGCACAGGTCGTCGCCGTTGTTCCGGAGCCGGCCGCGGAGCCCGTCGGTGGGGGCGGGGTCGGCGGTGACCGTGCCCGGCGCGGTGTCCGAGGTGGTGACCGATGCCGAGGCGGTGGGGGACGCCGTGGCCGCGGTGGGCGCCGTACCGGAGGCACGGTCGTCGCTGCCGCCGTCGCCGGTGGTGAGGCCGACCACCAGGGCGGTCACCAGGGCGCAGCCGCCGATGCCCAGCAGGGTCGCGGCGAGCCCCCGGCGGCCGCCGCTCGCGGCGCGGCGCCTGCGGCCGCCGTGGCGCCGCCCGGGAGAACCGCCGGAGCCCTTCCCGGCATCGTTGTCACGGGCCGCCCGACGGGTGGGGCGGGAGTCGAAGTAGCCCCGCGCCTCCCAGACCAGCACCGCCTCGGCGATCAGCACGCCCAGCCGGTCCCCGGAGTGGTCGAGCTGATCGGCCGCGTACCGGCAGTGGTCGCACCGGGCGATGTGCCGCTGCAGGTCGGGGACGAGACCGGCGCCCCCGCGGTGGATGGAGATGTCCAGCAGACGGCTGAACTGCAGGCAGGCCTCGTACGGCGCGAGGTCCCGGTGCGCCTGGACGCAGGCCTCGCGGAAGCGGGTACGGGCGAGCTCCAGCTGGGCCGCCGCCCGCTCCGGGTCGATGCCCAGCAGCCCGGCCGGCACGTCGAGCGGTTCGGCGTCGACCTCGGCGTGCCAGAGCAGGCAGCGGGCGGGCTCGGGCAGCCGCATGAAGGCCCGGTTCGCCAGCCGGCGGTTCTCCGGTACCGCCAGGCGGGTGTCGGTCTGGTCGGGGCGGGGCCGCAGCCGCCGGTGGAGCCAGGCGCGACGGCGGTCGACGGCCCACTCCTCGGCGATCTTGTGGACGGTGATCAGGAGTTCGGGGCGCCAGGCCGCCGAGGGCCCGGTCAGCCTCAGGGTGTCGACGAAGACCCGGGTGAACGCGGCCGCCGCGAGGATACCGGCGGCGTGTCCGGAGACCGTGCACAACTCCGCGTACTCGGAGACCGGCCGCCAATGGCGGGCCAGCAACTCCTCGAACGGCTGGTGCGCGCCTTCCTTTCCCAGGGACTTTCCGATCTCTCCGGACAACGCCTCGTCCGGTACGCCGAACAGTCGGCCGGGGTGCGCGGAATTCGGATGCGGGGATTCCTTCAACGAGAGTTTCCTTCCGCGTTCGCCCCGCCGGGAAAAGTACGAACCAATGCGCCGGCGCGGGACGCAGCTACGTGGGGGGAGGTGAGGCCGGGGCGCCGGTGAAGGGGCAAGGTGGCCTCTCCTCACTCTCGGCTGATCTTTTCGAATGCCTGCCGGAATGACGGCACGACACCGGCCGGAGCACGGAGAAGGAGGGGTCCGTGCTGAACATCGCTCACCTTTCCACAAATGCAACCGGCGCAACAAGGGTGGGTTCATGGGGAACACAAAACACGACGACCCCGCCCGCACTAATGTGCGGACGGGGTCGGATCGCTGTGCGATTACTTGCGGTTACGCTTCCTTGCTGAGGTTCGGCCCGCCGGCCGCCTCGACCGGAGGCGCGTCGGCGACGGCGACCTTCTCCTCACCCCGGAAGGTGAACTTGATGTTCTCGCCCTCGCCCTCGGTGCCCACGACCACGATGTGACCGGTGCGCAGCTCGCCGAAGAGGATCTTCTCGGAGAGCACGTCCTCGATCTCGCGCTGGATCGTCCGGCGCAGCGGCCGGGCACCCAGCACGGGGTCGTAGCCGCGCTTGGCGAGCAGCGACTTGGCCTCGGGGCTGAGCTCGATGCCCATGTCCTTGTCCCTGAGGCGCTCGTCCACCCGGGCGATCATGAGGTCGACGATCTGGATGATGTCTTCCTCGCTGAGCTGGTGGAAGACCACGATGTCGTCGACACGGTTCAGGAACTCGGGACGGAAGTGCTGCTTGAGCTCCTCGCCGACCTTGGCCTTCATCCGCTCGTACCCGGTCTTGACGTCACCCGCGGCCGCGAAGCCGAGGTTGAAGCCCTTGGAGATGTCCCGGGTGCCGAGGTTGGTGGTCATGATGATGACCGTGTTCTTGAAGTCCACGACCCGGCCCTGGGAGTCGGTCAGGCGACCGTCCTCCAGGATCTGCAGCAGGCTGTTGAAGATGTCCGGGTGGGCCTTCTCGACCTCGTCGAAGAGGACGACCGAGAACGGCTTGCGGCGCACCTTCTCGGTGAGCTGGCCGCCCTCCTCGTAGCCGACGTATCCGGGCGGGGAGCCGAACAGCCGCGAGACGGTGTGCTTCTCGCTGAACTCCGACATGTCGAGCTGGATCAGCGCGTCCTCGTCGCCGAAGAGGAACTCGGCGAGCGTCTTGGAGAGCTCGGTCTTACCCACACCGGACGGGCCGGCGAAGATGAACGAGCCACCGGGGCGCTTGGGGTCCTTCAGACCGGCCCGCGTACGGCGGATGGCCTGCGAGAGGGCCTTGATCGCGTCCTTCTGGCCGATGACGCGCTTGTGCAGCTCGTCCTCCATGCGCAGCAGACGCGAGGACTCCTCCTCGGTGAGCTTGAAGACCGGGATGCCCGTGGCGGTGGCCAGGACCTCGGCGATCAGCTCCTCGTCGACCTCGGCGACGACGTCCATGTCGCCGGCCTTCCACTCCTTCTCCCGCTTGGTCTTCGCGGAGAGCAGCTGCTTCTCCTTGTCGCGGAGGGAAGCGGCCTTCTCGAAGTCCTGCGAGTCGATCGCGGACTCCTTCTCCCGGCGCACGTCGGCGATCTTCTCGTCGAACTCGCGCAGGTCCGGCGGAGCGGTCATCCGGCGGATGCGCATCCGGGAACCGGCCTCGTCGATCAGGTCGATCGCCTTGTCCGGCAGGAAGCGGTCCGAGATGTAGCGGTCGGCGAGGGTCGCCGCGGCCACCAGGGCGGCGTCCGTGATGGACACGCGGTGGTGGGCCTCGTAGCGGTCCCGCAGGCCCTTGAGGATCTCGATGGTGTGCGGCAGCGACGGCTCCGCGACCTGGATGGGCTGGAAGCGGCGCTCCAGGGCCGCGTCCTTCTCCAGGTGCTTGCGGTACTCGTCGAGCGTGGTGGCGCCGATGGTCTGCAGCTCACCGCGGGCGAGCATCGGCTTGAGGATCGAGGCGGCGTCGATCGCGCCCTCGGCGGCGCCCGCACCCACCAGGGTGTGGAGCTCGTCGATGAACAGGATGATGTCGCCGCGGGTGCGGATCTCCTTGAGCACCTTCTTCAGGCGCTCCTCGAAGTCACCGCGGTACCGGGAGCCGGCCACCAGGGCGCCGAGGTCCAGGGTGTAGAGCTGCTTGTCCTTCAGCGTCTCCGGGACCTCGCCCTTGACGATGGCCTGGGCCAGGCCCTCGACGACGGCGGTCTTGCCGACGCCGGGCTCGCCGATGAGGACGGGGTTGTTCTTGGTGCGGCGCGACAGCACCTGCATCACGCGCTCGATCTCCTTCTCGCGCCCGATGACGGGGTCGAGCTTGGTCTCACGAGCGGCCTGCGTGAGGTTGCGGCCGAACTGGTCCAGGACGAGCGAGGTCGAGGGGGTGCCCTCGGCCGGACCGCCGGCGGTGGCGGCCTCCTTGCCCTGGTAGCCGGAGAGCAGCTGGATGACCTGCTGCCGCACCCGGTTGAGATCGGCGCCCAGCTTCACGAGGACCTGGGCGGCGACGCCCTCGCCCTCGCGGATCAGGCCGAGCAGGATGTGCTCGGTGCCGATGTAGTTGTGGCCGAGCTGGAGGGCCTCGCGGAGCGACAGCTCCAGGACCTTCTTGGCCCGGGGGGTGAAGGGGATGTGGCCGGACGGGGCCTGCTGCCCCTGTCCGATGATCTCCTCAACCTGCTGGCGGACCGCCTCGAGCGAAATCCCGAGGCTCTCCAGGGCCTTAGCGGCGACACCCTCACCCTCGTGGATAAGGCCCAGGAGGATGTGCTCGGTGCCGATGTAGTTGTGGTTGAGCATCCGGGCTTCTTCCTGAGCCAGGACGACAACCCGCCGCGCGCGGTCGGTGAACCTCTCGAACATCGTTAATCGCTCCTCAGAGCGGTCGGGCAGTTAGGGGCGTGTCCCCTCCCTGTCCTTCCGCATGCTAGTCCCGCACAGCGGGGCAGCTCACTTCAACCGTCGACACCTTGCGAGGTCGTTAACCCCCGCGCCGTCGACAACAGCCTCAACCCGATGGTGCGAGACGATGTTCCCGCAGGCCAGGCGGATAGCCCTTTATCCAGTACGCCGAGGGCGAACGCCCCGCCTGTCCGACATGGCCGTCGTCCGTTCCCACTAGGTATTTCTTACCCGCCCGCACGGACAGTCCATGCCGGGAGCACGCCCGCTGTCTGCTATAGGCGAACAGACTTGCGTCCCGGGGATTCACGGAGGGTGACGGGAACCGGCCGGCCGGGCACTCCCGGTGACCCGCCTCGTAACCCGGGACCCCCGGGGAGCGTTGCGCAGGGCATGCAGGCCTCACGGGTCCCGGCGACCCTGGAACACGCGGACGCCCTCGACGTCCCCGCGGAGGCGGGGCACGAGGTGCTCGGCCGCTTCCCGGCGCCCCGTACGGGACCGGTCGCCCTGGCGGGGTACCGGATGCGCTTCTTCGTCGCCCCGGGCAGCGCCGAGGAACTGCCCGGCCTGCTGGACTGGCTGGAGTGGAGCGGCATCCCGCTCGACCTCGTACCGCTGTGCGGGCGGGAGGCCGCCTACGACGACGGCGCGCAGGCCTGGCTCCGGCCGCCCGTTCCGGACGGCGGGCGCCACGCCGGCGCGCCGTTCTCCCTGCCCGCCATGACGCTCGGCACGCAGCCCAACCCCGCGGCGGACGGACGCTCCGGAGGGACCGTGGGCCTGACGGCCCTGGTCTCCGCGCTCGCGACCGCCTGCCACCGGGTCCGGCTGCGTGTCGCCCGGACCGATCAGCCGTGCGCCTTCTCGTACGCCTCGCGGATCTGCGCGGGGACACGGCCGCGGTCGTTGACCTCGTAACCCTCTTCCTTGGCCCACGCGCGGATCTTCGCGGTGTCCTGGCTCGCGGCGCCCCCGCGGGAGGCGCCCTTCGCGGCGCGGCCGCGGCCGGCGCGGCCACCGGTACGGCGGCCGTTGTCCACGTACGGGCCGAGGAGACCACGCAGCTTGTCGGCGTTGTCGGTGGTGAGGTCGATCTCGTACGTCACTCCGTCGAGTGCGAACGTCACGGTCTCATCCGCCTCGCCGCCGTCGAGGTCGTCAACAAGAAGGACCTGAACCTTCTGTGCCACCGGCTTCCCTTTCATCGAATACGGATAACCGGTAAAAGCAAACCGCCTTTTCCCGGAAAACTCAAACCCCTTGCCCGAACTGCTCCCGGCCGGCCACCATCCCCGCGGTCTTCCGCGGGAACGTTTCGGACATACTGTTGTGCCGGACGGACGCCGTGGGCAGCCTCACAGATGCAACAGCATCCGGCTGTTGCCCAAGGTGTTCGGTTTCACTCGTTCGAGGTCGAGGAACTCGGCCACGCCCTCGTCCTTTGACCGCAGCAGCTCACCGAAGACATCACCGTCGACCGGCGTCTCGCCGATCTCCACGAAGCCGTGCTTCGCGAAGAAGTCCACTTCGAAGGTGAGGCAGAAAATTCGCCGCACTCCCAGCCACCGCGCGGTCTGCAGCAGCTTCTCCAGCACGAGATGCCCGACGCCCTTGCCGTGCTGCGCCGGATCGACCGCGAGGGTGCGCACCTCGGCGAGGTCCTCCCACATCACGTGCAATGCGCCGCAGGCCACCACCTCTGCGTCCTGGTCGTGTTCGGCCACCCAGAACTCCTGGATGTCCTCGTAAAGCGTCACCGTCGGCTTGTCGAGCAGGATGCGGTCGCGGACATAGGCGTCGAGCAAGCGCCGGACAGCCGGCACGTCGGCCGTCCTGGCCCGGCGGATGGTGACGTCATTTGATGCGGCGCGCATGTGCGGACGCTATCGCCCGTCCGATCCGCCCGTCTCCCCGGGGTCACCCGGATCAGCGGATTGCACCACCCGCATTGCGTCACGGAGGGCTTCTCGCTGTTCCGCCGACATCATGCCGAAGAAGGCGACAAGGGCCGCCGCGGGGTTGTCGCTGGCGGCCCACGCCTCGTGCATGAGTGCCGCCGAGTAAGCGGCCCGAGTGGAAACCGCCTCATAGCGATAGGCGCGTCCTTCGGCTTCCCGCCGGAGCCAGCCCTTCTGATGAAGGTTGTCCATTACGGTCATGACCGTCGTGTACGCGATCGAGCGCTCCCGGCGGAGATCCTCCAGCACCTCGCGCACCGTCACCGGGCGGTTCCAGCGCCACACCCGGCTCATCACGGCGTCTTCGAGGTCTCCCAATGGACGGGGCACACCCGAATACTAGTTGCTTACGGGCACAATGCCCGGAATGCCGGAAATTCCGAGGTCACACCCGGGGCTTCTCGACGCCGCCCGACCGCTGGGCCGGGGGCTGCGCGCCGGACAGCGCGGCGTCGACCACCGCGTCCTCCTTGGCCTTGTTGACCCCGCCCTGGCTCCTGATCAGCGTCCGGATGAGGAAGGTGAACGCGATGGCCATCACGGTGGGGGGCACGAGCGCGGAGACGTAGTCCATGGCACCAGGGTAGCCACGCCCCCTGGCGCGCCCCGCGGCGGACCACCACCGGGGGACGCTTCCCCCGGTCGGGCGAAGCCGTGGCCCCGGTCCGCGTCGTCGCGGGCCGGGGCCACGGCTTCGTCACCGAAGGGCGGCTACGCGCCCGTACGCGGCCTGCGGCGCACCGCGACCACCAGGAGGGCACCCAGGACGGCGCAGGCCGCAGAGCCGGCCACCAGGGGACGTACGGGCCCCGCGCCGGTGGCGGCGAGGGAGCCCGTCCCGCCGGCCGGAACCACGCCGGAACCGCCGGAGGTGCTCCCGCCGGAGCCGGACGACGCCTTGGCCGTGACCGTGAGGACGCCCGCGTTGTTCTTCTGGCCCTTGCGGTCGACGCCGTAGTCCGAGGCCGCGAAGACCAGACCGGTGGCCTCGTCCAGAGCCTGGTCCGCGACCAGGGTGAAGGAGAAGGTCTGGGAGGTGCCGGGCTCGATCGAGTGCCGGGTGTAGCAGTAGTAGATCGTCCCGGTCGGCACGGGCGCGACGTCCTGCGGGTCGTCGCCGAAGGTGACGCCGCCCGGGTAGTCGTCCCAGTCCGCGTTCGTGGTCGGCTTGCAGGCACCGTCGCGCGCCGTGACCCGCACCCCGCGGGGGATCTCCACCGCGACCCAGGTGGCCGGCCCGGTCTCGCTGGTGCCGCGTGCCCGCGCGGCCTCGTCGCCCTCGTTGCGCAGGCCCACGACGGCCTTCGCCCGGTCGCCGACCGTCGCCCTGACCGTGTCCCCGATCGCGACCAGGTCCGCCCCGCGGTGGCCGGGGGCCGGGCCCTCGGGGTCGTACATCGTGATGTTCAGGCCGCCGAGGTTGTCGGTGTAGTCGACGTCCCAGCCCTCCTGCGTGGCGGGCTTCCGGGCCGCCGTCCCGGGGCCGCGCACGTCCTTCGCCGCCGGGGCGGACGTCTTGCGGACGAGGGTGAGCGGGGCCCCGGTGCCGGGGGTGCCGAGCTGTGCGTCGTCGTCGAGGTTTCCGCCGATCAGGTCGGCCTGGTAGCCCACCCTGCCGTCGGTGGCGCCGGACTCGACCTCGATCTTCAGCGGCTTCGCGAGTTCCCACACCTCGCCCGGGGCGATGTCGGTGGCGAAGTGGCAGACGAAGGCGTCCTCCGGCTGGCCCACCGGGGCGTGGCGGCAGTTGCCGAAGTCGTCCGCCATCACCAGGCCCGTGCCGAAGGAGCTGGTGAGGTTGGTCCGCACCAGGACGGAGACGCCGCCGCGGGTGGGCCGGTCACCGACGTTGGCGATGACGACCGGCAGGTCGAGGGTGTCGCCGGGCCGTACGTCGGAGACGGTGGACGACTTCGGCACGACGAGGTCCGGGCCGCTGCCGACCGTGATCCGGGTGGCGGTCATGCTGTCGGGATCCGGCCTGGCGTCCTTGGCGCTCACCGAATAGCGCAGCGTCGCGGCGTCGTCGGTCCTAGAGCCGGAGGCGGCCCGCATCCTCACGGGTATCGCGGTGCCGGTGTGGTCGACCGTGCCCAGGGAGCAGGTGGCCGTGGTGCCGGAGGTGGCGCACAGGTTCGCGGGGAGCGCCACGTCCACGACGCCGGCCAGGGCGGCGAGGTCCATGGTGACGACGACCTCGTGGGCGGGCTCCGGCACCTGCCCGTCGTCGAAGCGCTGGACCAGGGCGGTGATCTCGAACGTCTTGTACGCGGTGCTCGTCGCCGCCACCCCGACGTCGCCGGGTGCGGTCAGGTGCAGTTCGGCTCTGAGGGGCGCGGCCGATGCCGCGCCCGCGATGACGGCGGATCCCGCCGTCGCGGTCATGACGACGGCCGCGGTGCACACCGCGAGCCGGGTGAGTCTCATGCCGGGTTCCCCCTGAGGAAGTCGACGGTCAGGTGGCGCACCCGTGAACGCACGGGAGACGTCACGGGAAGGACCCGTGACGTCTCCGGAAGGTTGTGCGGTGACTCGGCGTCAACCCGTGGCCCGCTCCTCGGGGGGCGGTGGCGTGCGGCGGCGCGGCGGGAAGATCTCGGCCGGCGTGGGCACCTTGCGCTTCTCCTCACCGGGGTCCGGCGCGGCCGGCTCGGCGGGGGGCGTCTTCGGCTCGGGCTTGGGGCCCGGCTTGGGATCGTCGGAGGCGGCCCGCCCGCCGGGCAGCGCGCGCAGCCGGGCCCTGCCGGTGGAGGGCGTGCCGCAGGGCTGCGAGGGAGCGGGGATGCGCGCCTCCAGGCGGGCGCGCACGTCGAGCTCCGCCAGGTGCTCGCAGCGGCGCAGCACGGCCCGCCTGCGGTGCGCCTCGGCGTCCGTGCACGGCGCGTCGTGCAGGCGGCGCAGCGCGGCGAGGTCGTCCGGCAGGGGCACGTAACCGGTGTCGAGCGCGCCCGTCAGCCGCTCGAGGTAGCCGGCGGCGCTGCCCGGCAGCGCCGCCCGGTACCGGGCGAGCTCCGCGAGCTGGAAGGTCCGCAGCCGCCCGCCCTCGCGGGCCGCCTCGTCGATGTCCTCGGCGAGGCGCAGATAGTCCCTGACCTCGTCGGGGGTGGGGATCATGGTGCTGGACTGGAGGGCCGCTGAGAGGGCGCGCCGGAGCACGCGCAGTTCATCCGCGCTGAACGCCATTCCGCCTCGGGACCCGTGTGGCGTGGGCATGGTCTGACTTTACGTACTAAGCGAACAAAATACGCGTAACCAGATATGGCCGGGCGCGCCGCGTGCCTCCCCCGTGCGCCTGCCGGACCGTCGCCTGCCGGACCGTCGCCTGCCGGACCGTCAGGTCGTCAGGTCGTCGATACGTTCCGCTCGTAGACCAGCCGGAGGCCTATCAGGGTCAGCCAGGGCTCGTGGACGTCGATGACCGCCGACTCGCCCAGCACCAGCGGCGCCAGCCCGCCGGTGGCGATGACCGTGACGTCGTCCGGGTCGTCGGCGAGCTCCCGTGCCATCCGCTCGGCCACGCCGTCCACCTGGCCGGCGAAGCCGTACAGGATGCCGGACTGCATGGCCTCGATGGTGTTCTTGCCGATGACGCTGCGCGGGCGGGTCAGCTCCACCTTGCGCAACTGGGCGCCGCGGGCGCCCAGGGCGTCCACGGAGATCTCGATGCCGGGGGCGATGGCGCCGCCGGCGTACTCGCCGCGCGTCGTGACCGCGTCGAAGGTGGTGGCCGTCCCGAAGTCCACCACGATGCACGGCCCGCCGTAGAGGTGGACGGCGGCGAGGGAGTTGATGATCCGGTCGGAGCCGACTTCCTTGGGGTTGTCGGTGAGCACCGGGACGCCGGTCTTGACGCCGGGCTCGACGAGGACCGCGGGCACGTCGCCGTAGTAACGGCGCGTCACCTCGCGCAGCTCGTGCAGCACCGAGGGGACGGTGGAGCAGATGGCGATCCCGTGGATGTTGTCGCCCAGCTCCTCGCCGAGCAGCGGGTGCATGCCCATCAGGCCCTGCATCAGGACGGCCATCTCGTCCGCCGTGCGGCGCGCGTCGGTGGAGACCCGCCAGTGCTCGACGATCTCGTCCCCGTCGAACAGCCCCAGGACGGTGTGGGTGTTGCCGACGTCGATGGTGAGAAGCATCAGTCCCGCTCCGACCCCTCGGACCGCAGGTCCAGCCCGATGTCGAGGATCGGCGAGGAGTGCGTCAGGGCGCCCACGGCGAGGTAGTCGACGCCGGTCGCGGCGTAGGCCCGGGCATTGTCCAGGGAGAGCCGGCCGGAGGACTCCAGCAGGGCGCGGCCCGCGACGATGGCGACCGCCTCCTCCGTCTCGGAGGGGGTGAAGTTGTCCAGCAGGATCAGGTCCGCGCCCGCCTCCAGGACCTCGCGGACCTGGTGCAGGGTGTCGACCTCGACCTCGATCGCCAGCTCGGGGAACTCCTCGCGGACGGCCTTGAAGGCGGCCGCCACGCCGCCCGCCGCGACCACGTGGTTGTCCTTGACCAGGGCCGCGTCCGACAGCGACATGCGGTGGTTGACGCCGCCCCCGCAGCGGACCGCGTACTTCTCCAGCGCGCGCAGGCCCGGGGTCGTCTTCCGGGTGTCGCGGACCTGCGCCTTGGTGCCCTCCAGCGCGTCGGCCCAGCGGCGCGTGGTGGTGGCGATCCCGGACAGCCGGCACATCAGGTTGAGCGCGCTGCGCTCGGCGGTCAGCAGGTCCCTCGTACGGGTGCGCACGGAGAGCAGCACTTGACCCGCCTCGACCCGGTCGCCGTCCTCGACGTGCCGCTCGACCTCGAACTCGTCGGTGCACACGATGGACAGGACCGCCTCGGCGACCCGCAGCCCGGCGACCACGCCGGCCTCGCGCGCGGTGAAGTCACCGGTGGCCAGGACGTCCTCGGGGATGGTGGCCACGGTGGTGACGTCCACCCCGCCGTCCAGGTCCTCCTCGATGGCCATGTGCGCGACGTCCTCGACCAGCACCGGGTCCAGCCCGGCGTCGACGAGCAGCTGCGCGAGGTCGGGGTCGAGACCGCACTCGCTCGGGTCGTGCGCGTACTCGTCGCCGGAACCGCAGCCGCAGCCGTCGCCGCAGCCACCGCCGCCGGCGCCGCCGATCTGCAGGAGGGGGAGGTCGGGCGTGCTCATCGCAGGTGCTCCGTTCCAGGACGGGTCGAGGGGAAGTCCGCTGTGGGGGTGGTGCGGATGGTGAGACTAGTGGGTGCCGCGGGCAGCCCCGCACCACCGGCGGGGAGCCGGACGACGATGTGCCGGCGCCAGTTCTCGTCGTCGCGGCCGGGCCGGTCCTCGCGCCAGTGGCAGCCGCGGGTCTCCTCACGGCGGCGGGCCGCCTCGACCAGGACCCGCGCGACCAGGCAGAGGTTGGTCGCCTCCCAGGTCTCCACGCAGGGCTCGGCCGTCTTGCCGTCGCGCTCCAGCAGTTCCTCGGCGTCGGCGTACATCCGGCTCAGCGCGGCCGCCGCGCCCTCCAGGCTGTCCGCGCTGCGGAGCACTCCCGCGCCGCGCGTCATGATCCGCTGGATCGCGAAGCGGGCCTCGGAGGGCAGCAGCGGGGAGCGGCCGGGCTCGGGGACAACCGGGGCGCCGGGGGCCGCGGGGTGCTCGGCGATGTCGGCGGCGATGCGTTCGGCGAAGACCAGCCCCTCCAGGAGGGAGTTGGACGCCAGCCGGTTGGCGCCGTGCACGCCCGTGCAGGCGACCTCGCCGCACGCGTACAGGCCGGGCACCGTGGTGCGGCCGTGCAGGTCGGTGCGGACGCCGCCGGAGGCGTAGTGCGCGGCGGGCGCCACCGGGATCGGCGTGGTGACCGGGTCGATGCCGTTGGCGCGGCAGGCGGCCAGGATCGTCGGGAACCGCTGCTCCCACATCCGCGCGCCGAAGTGCCGGCCGTCGAGGTACATGTGCTCGGTGCCGGTCTCCTGCATGCGGCGCATGATGCCCTTGGCGACGATGTCGCGCGGCGCCAGCTCGGCAAGCTCGTGCTGCCCCTGCATGAAGCGCACCCCGTCGGCGTCCACGAGGTACGCGCCCTCCCCGCGCACGGCCTCGGAGACCAGCGGCTGCTGGCCCTCCGCGTCCGAGCCGAGGAAGAGCACCGTCGGGTGGAACTGCACGAACTCCAGGTCCGAGACCTCCGCGCCGGCGCGCAGCGCGAGCGCCACCCCGTCGCCCGTGGACACCGCCGGGTTGGTCGTGGCCGAGAAGACCTGCCCCATGCCGCCGGTGGCCAGCACCACGGCGCGGGCCCGCACGGCGCCGACGCCGTCACGCTGCCCCTCGCCCATGACGTGCAGGGTGACGCCCGCGGTACGGCCCTCGGCGTCGGTCAGCAGGTCGAGCACGAGCGCGTTCTCGATGAACTCGATCCTGGCCTCGCGCACGGCCTCGATCAGCGCCCGGGAAATCTCCAGGCCCGTCGCGTCGCCGCCCGCGTGGGCGATCCGGCGGCGGTGGTGACCGCCCTCCCGGGTCAGCAGGATCTCGCCGGTGGCCTCACTGGTGTCGAAGTGCGCGCCCGTCGCGATCAGCCGGCGGACGGCGTCGGGGCCCTCGGTGACCAGGGTGCGCACCGCCTCCTCGTCGCACAGGCCTGCGCCCGCCACAAGGGTGTCGTCCAGGTGCTGCTCCGGGGTGTCGCCCTCGCCGAGGGCGGCGGCGATGCCGCCTTGCGCCCAGCGCGTGGAGCCGTCGTCGAGCCGGGCCTTGGTGACGACGGTGACCTTGGCGCCCTGCGCGGCGCAGCGCAGCGCCACCGTCAGCCCGGCGACGCCTGAGCCGACCACCACCACGTCCGCCTCGTGCGCCCAACCGGGTGCCGGGGAGTGCAGCCGTATGCCTGTACCTGTGCCGCTCATCGGCGGGCTCCGAACTCCAGGGGGATGTTGTCGATCAGCCGGGTCGTGCCGACCCTGGCGGCGACCGCGAGCACCGCCGGCCCGGTGTGGCCGGGGGCGGCCTCGGTGAAGTCGCGCGGGTCGATCAGGGCGAGGTAGTCCACCGCGAGGCCGTCGCCCTTCTCCAGCACCGTCCGCGCCGCGGCCCGTACGGCCTCCGGCCCGTCGTCCAGCGCGTCGCGCCCGGCGAACAGGGCGCGGGAGAGGGTGAGGGCGGTCCCGCGGTCGCCGTCGGAGAGGTACCGGTTGCGGCTGGACAGGGCCAGGCCGTCCGGCTCGCGGACCGTGGGCACGCCGACGATCTCGGCCGGGAAGTTCAGGTCCGTCACCATGCGGCGGATGAGGGCCAGTTGCTGGGCGTCCTTCTGGCCGTAGAAGGCGACGTCCGGCCGGGTCAGGTGGAGCAGCTTGGCGACGACGGTCAGCATGCCGTCGAAGTGGCCGGGGCGCACGGCGCCCTCGTAGCCCTCGCCCATCGGCCCGGCGCTGATCCGCACCTGCGGCGGCCCGCCGGGGTAGACCTCGTCGGCGGCGGGCGCGAAGACGAGGTCGGCGCCGGCCCGCCCGGCGGTCTCGACGTCGGCGTCGAGGGTGCGCGGGTAGCGGTCGAAGTCCTCGCCCGGCCCGAACTGCAGCGGGTTGACGAAGACGGTGACGACGACGGTGCCGTCCCCCACCCGCTCGCGGGCGGTGCGCACGAGGGTCGCGTGCCCCTCGTGCAGCGCGCCCATGGTCATGACGACCCCGACCTCGCCGGGCCGGCCCTCGACGGCCGCCCGCAGCTCGCGCGCGGTGTGCACCAGCCCGGTCATCGCTTTCCCCCTTCGGCGCCGTCCGCCAGGACGCCCAGCAGCGCCTCCGCGAACTCCGGCTTCAGCATCCCGCCCGCCAGGGCGCGGTCCGCCGTGGCGCGGGCCATCGCGACGTACGGGGCGACCATCTCCGGCGCGTGCCGGCGCAGCTCCGCCAGGTGCGCCGCGACCGTGCCCGCGTCACCGCGGGCGACCGGGCCGGTGAGGGCGGCGTCACCGGAGCGCAGGGCGTTGTCCAGGGCCGCGCCGAGCAGCGGGCCCAGCATGCGGCCGGGTTCGGCGACGCCGGAGGCGCGCAGCAGCTCCATGGACTGGGCGACCAGGGTGACCAGGTGGTTCGCGCCCATCGCCAGGCCCGCGTGGTAGAGCGGGCGCGCCGACTCCTCGATCCACTCGGGTTCGCCGCCCATCTCGATCACCAGGGCCTCGGCCGCCATCCGCAGCTCCGCCGGTGCCGTGACGCCGAAGGAGCAGCCGGCCAGCCGCTGCACGTCGACGGAGGTGCCGGTGAAGGTCATCGCCGGGTGCAGGGCCAGCGGCAGCGCGCCCGCGCGCAGCGCCGGCTGCAGCACGCCGGTGCCGTACCGGCCCGAGGTGTGCACCAGCAGCTGGCCCGGCCGTACGGCCCCGGTCTCGGCGAGGCCGGCCACCAGCTCCGGCAGCGCGTCGTCCGGCACGGTCAGCAGGACGAGTTCGGAGCGGGCCAGCACCTCGGCCGGCTCCACGAGCGGCACGTCGGGCAGCAGGGCGGCGGCACGGCGGCGTGAGGCGTCGGACACACCCGACGCCGCGACCGGGTGGTGCCCGGCGAGCTTCAGCGCGGCCGCGAGCGCGGTACCGACCCGCCCCGCGCCGACGACGCCGACCGTGAGCCGCGCGGGGCGGGCCTCCACGTCGGGGGGCAGGGGCCCCGGGGTGTGCGATGCGTTCACGCTGCGCTGGCCTTCCGTTCCAGTCCTCACGGGGGTACCGGACGTTCTCGTCAATGCTACGCGAATGTTTCCCGGCGCCCTCCGGGGCGGCAGGATCGGTCCATGACCTCTGCCGATGACGAGAAGGCGCGGCGCATCGCCGCCGTACGCGCCTGCGACCGCGTGCTGTCCCACGGGAAGCCCGCCACGATGCGGGAACGGCTGGCCGCACTGGCCGGACGGGACGGCCTGGAGCGCCCCGTGGACATGTACGGCGACGGGATCGTCGCCGAACTGGAGCACCGGGTGGCCGGCTTGCTCGGCACGGAGGAGGCCGTCTGGTTCCCCACCGGGACGATGGCCCAGCAGGTCGCCCTGCGCTGCTGGGCGGGACGCACCGGCAACCCGGTCGTCGCCCTGCACCCGCTGGCCCACCCCGAGGTGCACGAGCGCGGCGCGCTGTCCGCGCTGAGCGGGCTGCGGACCGTCCACCCCACCACGGCCCGCCGCATACCGGACGCGGACGAGGTCCGCGGCATGGACGAGCCCTTCGGCACGCTCATGCTGGAGCTGCCGCTCCGGGACGCCGGCTTCGTCCTCCCCACCTGGGACGAACTCACCGCCACCGTGGCCGCGGCACGCGAGCGCGACGCCGTCGTCCACTTCGACGGCGCCCGCCTGTGGGAGTGCCCGCCGCACTTCGGGCAGCCCCTGGACGAGATCGCGGGGCTCGCCGACAGCGTGTACGTCTCCTTCTACAAGTCCCTCGGCGGCATCTCCGGCGCCGCCTTGGCCGGCCCCGCCGACCTCGCCGCCGAGGCGCGCACCTGGCGGCACCGCTACGGCGGGCTGGTCTTCCAGCAGTGGCCGGCGGTGCTGGCGGCGCTCGACGGGCTCGACCACGAACTGCCGCGCCTTCCGGAGTACGTGGCGCACGCGAAGGTCGTCGCGGCGGCCCTGCGGGACGCACTCGCGGCGGGGGCGGGCTGGGTCCGGGTGCACCCGGAAGTGCCGCACACGCACCAGTTCCAGGTGTGGCTCGCGGAGTCCGCGGACGTCCTCAACGAGGCCGCGGTGCGGCAGGCCGAGGAGACCAAGACGGCGCTCTTCGGCCGCTGGGCGGAGGCGGAAGTGCCGGGGGTCGCCATGACGGAGGTCACGGTGGGCGCGTCCGCGCTCGAGTGGGACCCCGCCGCCGTGGGGGACGCCGTCGCGGACTTCCTCCGTCTTGTGGACGTCGCCCGCGGCACCGCCTGACCGGCTACGCCGGGCTACCCGGGTTTTTGTGTGCGGGTGCGTTGTGCCTGCGGCGGGCGTCCACCCGCCGCAGGCGCAAACAACCCGCACACGAGGGTCACGGGTCAGGCGGCGCCGCCGCTGCCGCTGCCCGCGCGGACGAGCCCCGTCTCGTACGCGAGGACGACCGCCTGCACTCGGTCCCGCAGATCCAGCTTCGTGAGGATGCGCCCGACGTGCGTCTTCACCGTCGCCTCGCTGAGCACCAGCTTCGCCGCGATCTCCCCGTTGGACAGCCCCTGGGCGACCAGCAGCAGCACCTCCCGCTCGCGGTCCGTCAGCCGGTCCACCTCCTTGTGCGTCGGCTGACTCGTGCTCGGCAGCAGCGGCGTGAAGCGGTCGAGCAGGCGCCGCGTGGTGCTGGGGGCGACGACCGCGTCGCCGCTGTGGACGGCGCGGATCGCCGTGAGCAGCTCGTCCGGGGGCACGTCCTTGAGCATGAAGCCGCTCGCGCCGGCCTTGAGCGCGGAGAAGGCGTACTCGTCGAGGTCGAAGGTGGTCAGGATGAGCACGCGGGGCCCGCCGTCGTCGGGGGTGCGGTCGGGGGCGCCGCAGATCTGGCGGGTGGCCTCGACGCCGTCCAGGCGGGGCATGCGGACGTCCATGAGGACCACGTCCACCGGGGTGGTGCGCAGGGTCGCGACGGCTTCCGCGCCGTCCCCGGCCTCGGCGACGACCTCCATGTCGGGCTGGGCCTGCAGCACCATGCGGAAGCCGGTGCGCAGCAGCACCTGGTCGTCGACGAGCATCACGCGGATCGCCATGGGTCCGGTCCTCTTTCCCTCTTGTGTGGTCTTCGCTTCCCGCTAGCGGGAAGCCTTCACCGGGAGCACCGCGCTGATCCGGAAGCCTCCGCCGGGGCGCGGCCCGGCGTCCAGGGTGCCGCTGACCATGCCGACGCGTTCGCGCATGCCGATGAGGCCCTGCCCCTGGCCGTCCTCGCCGCCGCCTTCGTAGAGCTCCTGCTGGGCGCCGCGGCCGTCGTCCTCGATGAGGAGGCTGAGGTCGCCGTCGCCGAAGGTGAGCCGGACCTTGGCGCGCGCCTCGGGCCCGCCGTGCTTGCGGGTGTTGGTGAGCGCCTCCTGCACGATGCGGTACGCGGTGAGCTCGACGCCGCTGGCGAGCGGCCGGGACTCCCCCTCGACCTCGAAGGCGACCGGCAGGCCGGCGCCCCGGACCTGCTCTATGAGGTCGGTCAGCTGGTCGACGCCGGGCTGCGGCACGTACTCGCCGCCCCCGTCGTCGCCGGCGCGCAGCACCCCGAGCAGGCGGCGCATCTCGGTGAGCGCCTGGCGGCCGGTCGTGGAGATGGTCTCCAGGGCCTGCTTGGCCTGCTCCGGGGAGGCGTCCAGCACATAGGCCGCGCCGTCGGCCTGGACGACCATGACGGAGACGTTGTGGGCGACGACGTCGTGCAGTTCGCGCGCGATCCGGGCGCGTTCGGCGGCGACCGCGGCCTTGGACTGGGCCTCGCGCTCGCGCTGCAGGCGGGCGGCGCGCTCCTCCAGCTCGGCGTAGTAGGCGCGGCGGGTGCGGAGGCTGTCGCCGATCACCCAGGCGAGCAGGAAGGGGACGGCGAGGAAGACGGCGGAGACGGCGTCGGCCCATTGGCCTTCGGTCTCGTTGGGCCAGCGCAGCGTGGAGATGGTGGAGGCGACCAGGCCGCCGGCGAGGGCGAGCCGGGACGCCCAGCGGGCGCCGTTGGCCGCGACGGTGTAGATGATCACCAGCATGGCGAAGTCGCCGGGGTTGACCTGGACGTCCAGCAGCAGCTGGAGCGCCCCGACGAGGACGGCGAGCAGCAGCATCTTCTCCGGCATGCGGCGGCGCAACGCGACCACGGCGGACAGCGCGAGCGCCAGCGGCACGGCGGCGACCCGGGAGTGCGCGTGCAGCTCGTCGGCGACGATCCACAGGGAGGAGAACCCGAGCAGGACGAGGGCCCAGAAGCCGTCGACCCAGGTCGGGTGCCTGCGGAGGAAATCGTAGAGGCGCTGCACGTAACCCAGCGTAGGCATCCCGGATGCGTGCGGGAGTCAACCGGAGGAGCGATCCGGGGTACTCCCCAGGGTGGACGCGTGCCCTCCGCCGGGGATGAGGCCACCGGGCCACCAGGGGTGCGTCCCCCGTGCGGTCAGCCCGCGGCGCGGCGGTGGCTGCGGGTGCCGTTGCGGGAGCGCTTCTCGATGTACATGCGCTGGTCCGCGGATTGCAGCACCTCGTCCGCGGTCATGCCGCAGCCGGCCCAGCCGATGCCGAAGCTCGCCCCGACCCGGACCGCGCGGCCCTCGAAGCGGATCGGCGGGATGATCGCGTTGCGCAGGCGGACGGCGAGGTCCTCGGCGTCCTCCCGGCCGAGGCCGTCGGCGAGCACGACGAACTCGTCGCCGCCCAGCCGGGCCACGGTGTCGCCGTCCCGTACCGCGCTGGTGAGGCGGCGGGCGACCTCGATGAGCACGGCGTCGCCGGTGTGGTGGCCGAAGCGGTCGTTGATCGACTTGAAGCCGTCCAGGTCGCAGAAGAGCACGGCCAGGCCCTTGCCGCCGTCCGCGTCGTCGGAGGGCGCGACGGTGTGGGTGTGGTGGTCGAAGCCGGACAGCCGGGCGGCGCTTTCGATCGGGTCGTAGTCGTAGGTGTAGGCGAACTCGTCGGTGCCCGCGTGGGCGGCGGTGTGTCCGTCGGCGTCCGGGGCCTGCGGACGGGCGCAGATCCTGCCGGACAGCCGGGCGCGCAGTTCGGCGCTGTTGGGCAGGCCGGTGAGCGAGTCGTGGCTGGCGCGGTGGGCGAGGGCGATCTCGCGGCCCTTGCGCTCCTCGATGTCCTCGACGTGGGTGAGCAGGAAGCGCGGCCCGTCGGCGGTGTCGGCGACGACGGAGTTGCGCAGGTTGACCCACACGTAACTGCCGTCGCGGCGCTGCAGCCGCAGTTCGGCGCGGCCGCCCTCGGCGCTGGTGCGCAGCAGGACGCCGACGTCCTCGGGGTGGACGAGGTCGGAGAAGGAGTGGCGGCGCAGCACCGCGGCCGGGCGGCCGAGCAGCCGGCACAGCGCGTCGTTGGTGCGGACCAGCTTGCCGTGCTGGTCTCCGCCCATCTCGGCGATGGCCATGCCGCTGGGCGCGTACTCGAAGGCCTGCCGGAAGCTCTCCTCGCTGGCCCGCAACGCCTGCTGCTCGCGCTCCAGACGGACCAGGGCACGTTGCATATTTGCACGTAGACGCGCGTTGCTGATGGCGATGGCGGACTGGAAGGCGTACATCTGCAACGCCTCGCGGCCCCAGGGGCCGGGCCGGCGGCCGCCCACGGGACGGTCGACGGAGATGACACCGATCAGCTCGCCCCCGCCGGCCGGGTTGGCGTACATGGGGGCGAGGAGGCGGTCCTCGGGGTGCCACTCGTCGGGGAAGCGGGGCGGCGGGCCGTCACCGGGCCAGCTGGGGACGTCGTCGCCGTCCAGGACCCAGCCCTCGTGGTGGGGTATGAAGCGCAGGGTGCCCCAGCGCTCCCCCATGGTGAGCCGGCGCTCCCAGGAGGCGCGTGAGCCGACCCGGCCGGCCATCAGGGCCTCCGCGGCGGCACTCCCGGCGACGGCGGCGACGACCAGGTCACCGTCGGGGCGGACGAGGTTGACCACGGCCAGTTCGAAGCCGAGGCCCTTGACGACGCCGTCGGCCACGGCCTGCAGGGTGTCGGCGAGGCTGCGCGCGCAGTTGAGGTCGGCCACGACCTGGTGCACCTGGCGCAGGGTCGCGAGACGGACATACGGCTCCGACTCGGTGTCCATGCGCTCTCCCCGGGCCCTCGACGACAACTCCTGAGACTGCTTGTGGTCCGTTGTGGTCCAATTCCCACCGCAACTGAATCACAGCGAGCAGTTCGACCGGTACACAGGGTCAACAATTCATGCCCCTTGTGACTCAAGTCACATCCGATTGTCGTGTTCCGATCACGCAGCGTAGAGCAGGCCGGTGTTCCGCCTTCACCCATTGAACACAATCGAGCAGGTGAGCGGGGGTCGTACGACCGGAAGCGGGGGTGGCCGGGAGGTCCTAGGACCTGGCTCGATCCGAAGTCCGATGCGGGTGGTGCGGCAGTCCGGCTAGCGTCGGGGCGTGTCACAGTCAATCACCTCCGCGCCCCGCATCCCGCATCCTGGGACCGTGCCCGACGGTTCCGAGCCA
Organism: Streptomyces sp. PA03-6a; assembly: GCF_033792765.1. Classification (NCBI taxonomy): domain Bacteria; kingdom Bacillati; phylum Actinomycetota; class Actinomycetes; order Kitasatosporales; family Streptomycetaceae; genus Streptomyces; species Streptomyces sp. PA03-6a. The sequence goes on from NZ_JARAVK010000041.1 coordinate 36,756, forward strand.
CCCCTGACGGGCGTGGACAGCGATGCCTTCCGCGCCGCCATGAGCCGCCTCGCCGCGGGGGTGGTCCTGGTGACCGCCCACGACCCCGAGGACGGTCCGCGGGGCGAGGACGTCGGCATGACCGCTACCGCCTTCGTCTCGGTCTCCCTGGAGCCGCCCATGGTGCTCGTGAGCCTGCGCGAGGGGTCCCGCATGGACGAACTGCTGGAGCGCCGGCGGCGCTGGGCGGTGTCCGTGCTGAGCGAGAGCCAGCGGCACATCGCGGGCCGCTTCGCCATGCGCGGCCGCATCAGCGACCGGCTGCTCTTCGAGGACGTCGCCTACTACCGCGGCGAGGTCTCGGGGGCTCCGATACTCGGCGGCGGCCTGGCCGTGCTGGAGTGCGAGACCGAACAGCGCGTCCCGGCGGGTGACCACACCCTGGTGATCGCCCGCGTGCTGACCGCGCGCACCCCCAGCGCCGACGGCGCGCCGCTGATGTACTTCCGGGGCCGCTACCGGCACCTCGGCTGAGGAGCCCGGCCGGGCCGGGCACGCAGGACGCCGCCAGGGCTCAGGACCAGCCCCGCGGGTCCCGGCCGCGCTTGGTGTCGCCACGGCGCTTCTTCTCCCGCAGCCGCCGCTCGTTGATGCCGCGCGGGATCTTCGTGGGCCTGCGCACCTTCGGCGGCGGCGCCGTCGCCTCGGCGAGCAGCGCCGCCAGGCGCGTCATCGCCGCCTCCCGGTTGCGCCACTGCGAGCGGTGCTCGGAGGCCCGTACGACCAGGACGCCACCCACCAGGCGGGAGGCGAGCCGCTCCAGGGCACGCTTCTTCCACACCGGGGGCAACGACTCGGAATTGGCGAGATCGAATCGCAGCTCGACCTGGCTGTCGGAGGTGTTCACGTGCTGGCCGCCCGGTCCGGACGACCGGGAGAAACGCCACATCAGCTCGGCCTCCGGAACGGAGACCGAGCCGCGGACGACGAGAGGGGGCGGCCCGGACATGTCCCCCATGATCCCGCCGACGGCCGCCGCAGTCACAGGATTTTCCGGGACATGGCCCGGGAGGCGTTTTTCGCCGTAAAGGAACCATGCCGGCCTCTCACGACGTTCCCCCCTGTGAAGGTAGCGTCGTCGTCGGCACGAATGACCGACATCACGGAGGGGACTCCCATGGCTGTAAGCCTGTCGAAGGGCGGCAACGTCTCGCTCACCAAGGAAGCACCGGGCCTGGCGGCCATCACGGTGGGTCTTGGCTGGGACGTGCGCACCACCACCGGCACCGACTTCGACCTCGACGCGAGCGCCATCGCGCTCAACCCGAGCGGCAAGGTCTACGCGGACGCCTACTTCGTCTTCTTCAACAACAAGCAGACGCCGGACCAGAGCATCGTCCACACCGGCGACAACCGCACCGGCGAGGGCGCGGGCGACGACGAGGCGATCAACGTCAACCTGGCGGGGCTGCCCGCCGACATCGAGCGCATCGTCTTCCCCGTCTCGATCTACGACGCCGAGACCCGCAGCCAGAACTTCGGCCAGGTCCGCAACGCCTACATCCGCATCGTCAACCAGGCCGGCGGCGCCGAGATCGCCCGCTACGACCTCAGCGAGGACGCCGCCACCGAGACCGCCATGGTCTTCGGCGAGCTCTACCGCAACGGTGCCGAGTGGAAGTTCCGCGCGGTCGGCCAGGGCTACGCCTCCGGCCTCGCCGGCATCGCCACCGACTTCGGCGTCGGCCTCTGACACCCGTCGGGTCCCACGAGCCTCACTTAATGCGGCGCCCGGTGCCCCGCACGCGACTAGCGTGCGGGGCATGCTGGTGCTCGAACCCCTCGTACCGGTGGACGGCTCCCTCCCGCCCGGCGTCCTCGCCGGGCTGACGGAGCTGTACGCCTCCAACCCCGCCTTCCACCGCGCCACCGGTGACTTCCCCGACCCCGGGTCCGTCACGGCGGAGCAGGTCGCGGGCAGTGTCAACGCCGAACTGGCCCACCCGGCCACGGAAGTGCTGCTCGCCCACGACGACGATGACGGGAGCCTGGCAGGCCTCGCCGTCACCCTCGCCGAGCACCCGGATCCTCTCGACCCCTACCCCTGGATCGGCCTGCTGATGGTGCACGGCGGCCGGCACCGCTCGGGGCTGGGACGCGAACTCGCCGGGCTGGTCGAGGAACGGCTGCGCGCGCGGGGACGGGACGGCGTGCGCCTTGCGGTGCTCGACAGCAACCCCGGCGCGCTGGCGTTCTGGCGGACGCTCGGCTACCGGGTGATCGACCACCGCGAGGACCGGCAGATGGGCCGCCCGTGCTCCGTCCTCCACAAGGACCTGCCGCCGGGGCCGCCGCGTACCATCGGCGGGTGATCGACCTCGGCTACTCGCTCTCCCGCCGCTTCCCCGACCCCCCGCAGACCGACTACCGCACCGCCGACGCACGGGCGCTGCGCCACGACCTGTTCTGCGGGGACGTCTACCTGGCGGACGTGACGGCCGACCGCGAACTGTCCACAGCCTGGGGATGGGTGCCGGTCCTCGACTTCGCGTGGGCGCTGTGCGACATCGTCGAGCAGCTGGACCGCGACCCGCTCGGCAGCCGTGCGGCCCGCCCCCAGTACGCCGAGCTGGACTTCACCGAGTCCACCGACCGGCTCCGTTTCCAGCGCCGCTTCGGCTTCGTCGACGTCGGCGCCGACTGGGCGCCGGACGACCGGCCGCTCTCCTTCCCCCACGCCGAGCTGCGCCGCGAGGCCCGCGACTTCCTGCACGACCTGGTCGCCGACCTGACGGACATGCACGACGGCCTGGACGCCAACCCCGTGATCTGGGACCTGGCGGCGCGTTTCCCGCGCCTGTAGCCCGAACGGCGCAATCCCAGGTGCGGGACCCGTTCGGCCGCCGTCCACTTGGGGCATGGACGACTACCCTCTGCTGAACCTCTTCTGGACGATGCTCCTGATCTTCTGCTGGGTGCTGTGGTTCTTCCTGCTCTTCAGGATCATCGGTGACCTCTTCCGCGACCACACGGTCGGCGGCTGGGCCAAGGCCGGCTGGATCATCCTGCTGATCTTCCTGCCCTTCATCGGCGTGCTGATCTACGTCATCGCCCGGGGCAAGGGCATGGCCGAGCGGGACCAGAAGCAGGCGAAGGAAATGGACGCGGCCTTCAAGCAGTACGTGCGGCAGGCCGCCGCGGGCGAGGGCGGGACGGCGGGCGGCAACGTCGACCAGCTGTCCAAGCTCGCCGAGCTCAAGAACCAGGGCCACATCACCGACGAGGAGTACACCAAGGCGAAGGCGAAGCTCCTCGCTTGACCTCAACCGCGGTTGAGGTCGGACAGTGGGCGGTGCGGATCATCCGACCGCCCACTGTCGTCGTGTCCAGGGGGAAAGCACCGTGCACGCCATCCGTCTCCACGCGTTCGGCCCGGCCGGGAACCTGAGCTACGAGAGGACCGTGGACCCGGAGCCCGGCCCCGGCGAGGTGCGCATCGCCGTCGCCGCCGCCGGCGTCCACGTGATCGACACCGCCATCCGCTCCGGCGACCCCAAGGGCCCCTACCCGCTGCCCGAACTGCCCACGGTCCCGGGCCGCGAGGTGGCCGGCACCGTGGAGGCCGCCGGGGAGGGCGTCGGCCCCGAGTGGCTCGGCCGGCGCGTCGTGGCCCATCTGGGCATGGCGCCGGGCGGCTACGCCGAACTCGCCGTCACCGCCGTCGAGAAGCTCCACGTGCTGCCCGACGGCAAGGACGCCGCCGAGGCCGTCGCCATGATCGGCACCGGCCGCACGGCCCTGGGCATCCTGCGCCAGACACCGCTCGGCCCCGCCGACACGGTCCTGGTCACCGCGGCGGCGGGCGGGCTGGGCAGCCTGCTGGTACAGGCCGCGCGCACCGCTGGGGCCGTCGTCCTCGGGCTCGCGGGCGGGCCGGCCAAGACCGCGCGCGTGCTGGAGCTGGGCGCGGACGCCGCCGTCGACTACTCCGCCGAGGGCTGGACTGGCGCGGCCCTGGCCGCCCTCGGCGGCCGGCCGGGCACGGTCGTGCTCGACGCGGTCGGCGGCGACCTCGGCCGCGGGGCGGTGGACCTGCTGGGCCCGGGCGGACGGCACGTGGTCTACGGCTGGGCGTCCGGCGGCCCGCTGGAGTTCGCGCCCGGCGAACTGGCCGCGCGCGGCATCACCTCCCAGGTCGTCCTCGGTCCGGCGATGCTGCGCTTCGGCCTGCGGACGCTGGAGGAGGAGGCCCTCGCCGAGTGGGTGGCCGGGGGGCTCACCCCCGCCGTGCAGCGCTTCCCGCTCGCCGAGGCCGCCGCGGCGCACACGGCCCTGGAAGGCCGCGGCACGATGGGCAAGGTCGTCCTGGTCCCGTAGGGGCCGCCGGGGACCGGGATCCACTCGCGCCCCCCTGCACGTCCCGCGCCCATCGGCGCGGGCACGGCACCGGATGCCGGATCCGATGGCGCGGCCGTGTGCCGACGGCCGGTCCCGGGCAGGGAGAAAACGTGACAACAGCGACGCACGCCCTGCACGCGGTCCCGCTGACCGGGGGCCCGGTGGAGATCCGCGGCGCGCTCGACCTGGAACGGACGAGGGCCGGGCTGCTGCCGCGGCGTCTCCCGGCGTGGACGCGGGCGCAGTACCCGGACGTCCTGATGGACGAGATGACCGCCCTGCCCTCCGGCGTACGGCTGGCGTTCCGGACCGCCGCCCGGGTGGTCGAGCTGGAACTGCTGACCTCGGTCTGGCAGCTGGCGGGGACCTCGGAGCCGCTGCCCGCCGGGGTCGTCGACCTGGTCGTCGACGGCAGGCGCGCCGGCAGCGCCCCCGCGCCGCCCGGGGACGTCCTCCACAAGCCGGACCTGTTCGCCGAGCCCTCCCGGCGCGAGCCGGGGGCGCCGGGGCGGGTCCGGTTCGACGACCTGCCCCGGGGCGAGAAGGACGTCGAGCTGTGGCTGCCGCAGCAGACCCGCACCGAGCTGGTCGGGCTGTGGGCGGACGCCGAGGTGCTGCCGCCGCGCCCGACCGGCCGGCGGCGCTGGATCCACCACGGCAGCTCCATCAGCCACTGCGCCGCGGCGGAGTCCCCGACCGCCACCTGGCCGGCGCTCGCCGCGGCCCTGGCCGGGGCCGAGCTGCTCAACCTGGGGCTCGGCGGCAACGCGATGCTCGACCCGTACGTCGCCCGGACCATCCGGGACCTGCCGGCCGACCTGATCAGCCTCAAGCTGGGCATCAACATCGTGAACCGGGACGCCTTCCGGCTGCGCTCCTTCGGCCCGGCGGTGCACGGCTTCCTCGACACCGTCCGCGACGGGCACCCGGACACCCCGCTGCTGGTCGTGTCGCCCATCAGCTGCCCGGTCGTGGAGACCACCCCCGGCCCGACCGCGCCCGACCTGTCGGCCCCCGTCCCGCGGGTGGTGGCCATGGGTTCTGCCGCGGACGTCCCCGGCGGCGCGCTCACGCTCACCGTCATCCGGGCCGAGCTGGCCCGGATCGTGGCCGCCCGGGCCGCCTCCGGCGACCGCAACCTGCACTACCTGGACGGCCGCCGGCTCTTCGGGCCCGGCGACGTCGCCGACCTGCCCGACGACCTGCACCCCAACGCCGCGGGCTACCGGCGGATGGGCCGGCGCTTCGCGGCGCTGGCCTTCGGCCCGGGCGGGCCCTTCGCGGAGCGCCGCCGGTCCGGCCCGGGCCCGGTCAGCCGGGGGTGAGCGGGCGCAGGACGCCGTCCGGGTCGTGGCGCCGCCACAGCTCGCGCACCCGCGCGCCGGTGGCGCCCGGGTAGGCCCGGTCGAAGACGCCGGGGCCGGTGCCGCTCTCGAAGTTCACGTAACTGCCGGTGCCGAGCTCACGGACCGGCGTCCACAGGCGGTGCAGGTCGTCCGGCCCGTGCGGCGGGAAGAGGTTGCCCTGCGCCAGGACCTGCTGGGTGCGGTGGGCGTAGGCGGTGGCGTCGGCCGGTACGTCGTTGATCGCGCCCCCGAGCGAGCGCAGCTGGACGAAGGCCGGCCGGCGCCGGTCGCCCGCGGTCGCCATGACGGCGCGTGCGGCGTCCCGGGTCATCGCGGGCAGCAGCGAGTTGGTGCTCACCACGGGCTGCTGACCGGTGTTGGCGTGCTGGTGGGCGGCGGAGACCAGCGCGGTGTACGGGGCCAGCTGGGCGGTGGCCTGGAGCGGGCGGTAGCGCCCCGCCACCAGGGGGCCGAGTGCCTCACGGACGCGGTCGGGGTCGTCGTCGGCCACGGCGACGGTGACGGAGAGCGCCAGGGCCGGGCCGTTGGACAGCAGGTGGGCGGCGGAGGTGAGCGTGCGCGGCGCGGCGGCCGTCGCGGCCGCCCACTGCGCGAGGGCGCCGCCCGCGCGGTCGGCCTCGAAGACCAGCTGGGCCACGCCGATGTCCCCCAGGTCCATCGCCTCGATCTCGAAGGCGGTCACGATCCCCACGCCCGCGCCCGCCCCGCGCACCGCCCAGAACAGGTCCGGGTGGTGTGTGGCGTCGGCGCGCAGCGCGGTCCCGTCGGCCAGGACGAGCTCGACGGCGCGGACCCGGTCGACGGTCAGCCCGTACGTACGGGCGAGCCAGCCGATGCCGCCCGCGGTGGCCAGGCCACCGGCCGCCACGTTGCCGTGGTCGCCCGAGCTGACGGCCAGCCCGTGCGCCGCGAGCGTGGACGCCACCCGGCCCCAGCGGGCGCCCGCACCGACCCGCACCAGACGGGCCGCCCGGTCCAGGACCCGGACCTCGTCGAGCCCGGAGAGGTCGATGACGACCCCGCCGTCGTTGGACGACCGGCCGGACAGCCCGTGGCCGCCGGAGCGCACGGCGACGGGCAGTCCCTGCGTACGGGCCGCGGCGAGGGCGGCGGCGATGTCGCCGGGCCCGCGGACGAGGACCACGGCGGCGGGGCGGGCGACGGTGGTGTAGGTGGAGCGCAGCAGCGGGTAGCGGGGGTCGCCGGGGAGCACGGTCCGCTCCGCCAGGGCGGCGGGCACCGCGAAGGCGGCGGCCGGGGCAGGGCCGAGGCCGGGGCCGGGCGTCATCGGGCCACCCGCTCGCGGACGGCCGGCACGACCTCGCCGGAGAAGACCTCCAGTTGCTGCCGGTGCGCGGTGACGGGCCAGAAGACGAAGGTGTCGAAGCGCAGCACGGTCGCCCACTCGGCGAGGGTGTCGGCCCACCGGCCGACGTCCCCGTTGAGGCCGGGGGCACCGGAGCCGCCGATGACACCGATCACGTTGTAGATGCGGCGGACGCGCGCGGGATCGCGCCCGGCGGCGCGGGCCGCCTCGTCGACGACGCGCTGGCGCTCGGGCACCTCCTGCGGCGGCACGTAGATGTTCAGCGGCGAGATCCAGCCGTCCGCCGCCCGGCCCGCGACCGCCAGCATCCGCGGCCGCTGCCCGCCGAGCCACAGCTCGACCCGGCGCGGCGGCACCGGGCCGGCCTGGTAGCCGGGCACCGTGAGCACGTCGCCGCGGTGCCGCACGGGCCCGCCGTCCAGCGCGGCCCGCATGATCCGCAGCGACTCCTCCGTGTACGCCACGACCTCGCGGGGCGGCATCGGCGCCGCCCCCATCGAGCCGATCGCCTCCGGTATGCCGCCGCCGCCCACGCCGAGCTGGAAGCGGCCGCCGGACGCCGCGGACAGGCTCGCGGCGGTCTTGGCCAGCATGACCGGGGGCCGCAGCCGCAGGTCCGCGACGTCGGTGAAGACGGAGATGCGCGAGGTGCGGGCCGCGACCAGGGCGGACAGCGTGAGCGCGTCGAGGTGCCCGGGCTGGTACGGGTGGTCCTGCAGGGCGAGCAGGTCCAGCCCCGCGGCGTCGGCGGCGGCGGCCAGCTCCAGCGTCTCCGGCAGACGGCCGGCGTCCGGGTCGAGGCTCAGCCCGAAGCGGAGCCGCTGTGCACGGTCGGTGGTGTCCATGGCTTCAGCGTCGGGGGGCCGGGACCTTCGGCAAAAGCGAGGGTTAGCCGCTAATCTTGGGTAAGTGACTTCCCGCGAGACCACCGAGCCCGACATCGACGCCGAGGCCTGCACCGCCTTCCAGGCCGTCCTCGAAGAGGTCGGCCGCCGCTGGACCGGCGCCGTCCTGCTGGCCGCCGCCCGCGGCGCCCGGCGCTTCACCGACTACCGCCGCATGGTGCCGGGCATCTCCGACCGGCTGCTCTCACAACGCCTCAAGGAGATGGAGCACCTCGGCCTCATCGGCCGCGAGGTCATCCCGAGCACCCCCGTGCAGATCCTCTACCACCCCTCCGCCCGGGGCACCGAACTCCTCGCCGCCCTCGAACCCCTCATCGCCTACGGGCTGCGCCACGCGCCCGGACCGCCCCCCGCGGCCGCCCCGGCGGGCTGACCCTCCCGCCGGGGTGGACAGCGGCGCCGCGCTCGGCCAGGCTGCGTCGGCGATCATGCGCCGACAAGGGGTGGGGAGTTCGATGGAGCACGTCCGTTTCCGGCTGACCTGGTACCAGAGGGTGATGCCGATGGTGCCCGCCGCCGTCCTCGTCACGGCCCTCGCGATCGCCGAACCGCTGTTCTTCCCCGTCTCTACCGGCGCCGGTTTCACGTTCCCGACTGGTGTGTGGCTCGCGCTGCCGGCGGGTCTGCTCGGTTCCGCGCGGTTCGGCGTCACGCTCACCCCGTCGGCCGCGGTGGTGCACAACCTGCGGCGCAGGACGGTCCGCTGGGCGGACGTCCAGGGCATCTGGGTCGAGTCGAACATGGGCGTACGGCGGGTGGTGATCTGCGAGGCGGACGGCCGCCTCACCCGCCTGCGGGCGCCCATCACCGGTTTCATGAGCCAGGACGCCGCCTTCGAGGAGAAGTTCCGCACCATCGGCGAGTGGTGGCTGCACCACCGCGGACCGGAGTGGGTCCCTCTGCCCCGGCCCTGGCCGGGCCGGTGAGCCGCCCGCACCAGCCCCTGACCGCGCGCGGCCCGGGGGCGCTTCACGTTGTCCGCTTTCGCAACGAGTGACGCAAGCAGCGCAAAAAACAAGCAGACAAACGCACTTGACCATCATCAGGCCGAAAACATCACGCATGAGCCTTGTGGAGCGGCCTGACGGGTCCTTACTGTCGCCTCACCTCACGACGTCCGCTCCGCCTCGAACGTCCCGGGCGGTCGCGCCTTACGAGAGAAGAGCTGGGGATGACACGGAGCAGCAGGAGTGCCTGGCGAAGAGCCGTGGCGGTGGTCGCGGTGGCGGCCGGCCTCGGCGTCGGCATCGGCCCGGTCGGCGCCACGGCCCAGGCCGGTACCGCGACGGCGAAGGACGCGGCCCGGCCGGTCGTGACGCGGGCGGCACTGGACCCGGCGCTGGTCAAGGGCCGTGGCGCGGACCTCGGGTTCATGGAGCAGGAGGCCGAGAACGCCGTCACGGACGGCGAGGTCATCGGCCCGGACCGGACCGCCTACACGCTCCCCGCGGAGGCGTCCGGGCGCAAGGCGGTGACCCTGCGGCGCGGCCAGTACGTGGAGTTCACGCTGCCGAGCGCCGCCAACGCGATCACCGTGCGGTACAGCGTCCCGGACGCGCCCGGCGGGGGCGGCATCACCGCGCCGCTCGACGTGACGGTCAATGGCCGCGCCCGCACGACGATGACCCTGACCTCGCAGTACGCCTGGCTCTACAACCAGTACCCGTTCTCCAACGACCCGCAGGCCGGGCTGCTCCACGACGACTGGTGGATCACCGAGTGCGGCTGCGTGCCCAACGCGACCACCCCGGCGCCGGTGATCTCCAAGCCCTTCCGGCCGAACCACTTCTACGACGAGCAGCGCCTCCTGCTGGGCCGGACGTACAAGGCGGGCGACAGGATCCGGCTCACCGTCCCGGCACGCTCCGGGGCCGTCCCGACGACCGTCGACCTCCTCGACTCCCACCTGGTCGCCCCGCCCCGCGTCGCGCTCCTCGCGGCGAACGTCCTCGCCTTCGGAGCCGACCCGACAGGCCGACGGGACTCCGCCAAGGCCCTGGACAAGGCGATCGCCTTCGCCCGCCGCGCCCACCTGAAGGTCTACATCCCGCCGGGCACCTACCAGGTCAACCGGCACATCGTCGTGGACGACGTGACGATCGAGGGCGCCGGCAGCTGGTACACGGTCATCAAGGGCAAGGAGGTCGCGCTCGACTCCCCGGCGCCGGACAGCTCCGTGCACACCGGCGTCGGCTTCTACGGCAAGGACGCGGCGGACGGCGGCAGCCGCGACGTCCACCTGTCGGGCTTCGCGATCGAGGGCGACGTCCGCGAACGCATCGACACCGACCAGGTGAACGGCGTCGGCGGGGCGATGAGCGACTCCACCATCGAGGGCCTGTACATCCACCACACCAAGGTGGGCATGTGGTTCGACGGCCCGATGTCGAACCTGCGGATCACCGGCAACGTCATCACCGACCAGATCGCCGACGGCCTCAACTTCCACACCGGAGTGACGGATTCGGTCGTCCGCAACAACTTCGTCCGCAACTCCGGCGACGACGGGCTGGCGATGTGGTCGGAGAAGACGGGCAACGCCCGCAACACCTTCGACCACAACACCGTGCAGACGCCCGTGCTCGCCAACGGCATCGCGATCTACGGCGGCACCGACACCACGGTCTCCGGCAACCTGATCGCCGACCCCATCCGCGAGGGCAGCGCCCTCCAGGTGGGCTCCCGCTTCGGCGCCCAGCCGTTCACCGGGCACCTGTGGATCACCGACAACACCACGGTGCGGGCCGGCACGTACGAGCTGAACTGGAACATCGGCCTCGGCGCGATCTGGTTCTACGCCCTGGAGAGGAACATCGACGCCGACATCCGCGTGACCGGCGACCACTTCCTCGACAGCACCTACAACGCGATCATGCTGGTCGCCGACTGGCCGGTGAAGGACACCTACTCGATCACGAACGTGCACTTCAAGGACATCCGGGTGGACGGCACCGGCACCTCGGTCGTCAGCGCCCGGGTCGCCGGCTCGGCGTCCTTCGAGAACGTCGACGCCCGCAACGTCGGCGCGGTCGGCGTCAACAACTGCGGCTCCTTCAACTTCCCCGCCACCGGCTCCGAGTTCTCCCTGACCGACCTCGGCGGCAACGACGGCGGCGGCACCACGGGTCCCTGGCTGGGCGCGTGGGAGCTGCCCAACACCATCACCTGCGACGACCGTCCCCCGGTCGTCGCAGGTGATGGTG